>CAZYDX010000028.1:0-24207 GCA_964646455.1 uncultured bacterium
ATACTGACTAATATTCCATATTCAGTGAGAATCTCATCGTGTTTGTTAGTGGATGACCTGGCTCACCATATGTATACCCAAAATCAAACCCATACCCAGCAAATCTTAAACCTATTCCAAAAGTAGGGTTACTAATTTTTCCTGTTTTATCATAGTAATATCCAGTACGTATAGCAAAATATTTACCATACCAATATTCCAGACCAAAGTTATGTACTAGTTTATCAAGTTCATCAGACAGACTGCGAGCCTCACTATTGCCTACTTCTTTTTGTCCCCATTCATTATACTCGCCCCATCCATCATCGCCAGGATTTAGACCAATTGTCTGTTCCATTTCATCAGAATCTGGCTCATCATTTTCATTTTTATCCTCAACCCAAGTCCATCCTCCAATTATTTTATCACCAATCTCGCCTGAAATCGCTCGGTCAATATCACCACCTAAGAACCAATCGTCTACCCAAGAAGTAAATAATGCTAAATATATAGGATCTGTATGAGCAATTTCTATTTGTCCTTTTTTATTATAATCATTCCTGGGGCTCTGGTTTCCATCCTCATCATAGCCACCAATATAACCATTATCATCCCAATCCATATCAGGATAAGATGCAACAAGTAATTTGTCAATATCATAGACTATATTTAGCTTGTTATATTCTGTATTCACAATACCATAGTTTAATCCAAGGGTAAGGTTTGTTGGCTGAGGGTCAGCCTGATCTGGATCAATAAACGATACCTTCGGCCCTATATTGGATAAGTTAAATCCTATAGTTAGATCATTGATTAACCAATCTTTTTGCAAATATCCAATGTCAAATCCAAAATCCAATGAAGTCCCTTTTCCTTTTTCACTGCCTGCCCCGATTTCAACTAGATGCTGGTATGAAATTTTTGCATTTATACCAAATGATTTTTTTTCTGATATTAATGCTCCATATGATAGAGAAAACGCGGTCATATAACTTGTAAACGTACCTAGTTCTTCTCCTATCTCACTCGTTCTGACCTGTTCACCAAGATTAAGAAATATGATATGGCCACCAAGAGTGCCAAGTGTATTATAATGTTTCCTAAATCCAAAGAATTCATAATACATATCATCGGCTAAACCAGGTAACCAATTCACATGCATCAGTGCAGCCTCAGATCCTTTTAAAAAGCCCAACCCCGCGGGATTCCAATAACTAGCATAGGCATCATTAGCGACTGCTACCTGCGCCTCTCCCATCCCGCCTGCTCTAGCACCGGGAGCAATTAGTAAAAATATAGCACCTGCCTCACTTTGTGCGGTGATTGAACATGAAATTATATGTAATACAATGAGTACTACGCCAAAACGCTTCATGGATGATCTCCTTGATAGTATTTAATTTAGTGTATTATCCCCTCTTTCCTAGGGGATGAAAAATAGCGTTTACTCTATAATAGTACTCCTATAATTTGGACAGCAAATATATTCCATGAATAATCTCAGTGTCAAGAAATGTTTATTTTTATATTATATGCAACTTATAATAGCCAAAGTGTCAATCCGGGGAAATAAGTTATAATAAGAACCGCAACTAAGAGTACAGCAAAAAATGGAAAAGTTGACTTATATATAACAGGCATCTTCTCGTCAAACCGATATGCCGATAAAAAAAGATTCATTCCAACTGGTGGTGTTAAATAGCCAAGCTCTAAATTTGCAATGAAAATTATTGCCAGGTGAATCGGATCCACACCATAGTGCAAGCCCAGTGGAGCGATTAAGGGTACAACTATAATAATTGCACTAAAGATATCCATCAAACAACCAATAATTAATAGAAATATATTTAACAATATAAGAAATACATATTTGGAGCTAACAAACTCCTTCATGATAGATAAAATTTTCATTGGAACCTGAGCATCAACCATGTAACTAGTAAGACCCATAGCTGCACCAATAATAATCAATACTCCGCCAACTAAAGTAGAACATGAAATAATTATTTTAATAATATCTTTGTAATTGAGATCTTTATAAATAAAAGTTTCAATTACAAATATATAAACCACTGTAAATGCAGCAGTCTCTACCAGTTTTGCATGACCACTAAATATTCCATAAAGAACAATAGCTGGTATACATAACTCCCATTTCGTTTCCCAACACGCATTCATAGCACTATTTAAATCAAATTTATTATTCTCAACTTTTGTTAATTCACCAGAATAAATCGTCCACATTGACAATATAATGATTAGAAAAATACCTGGTAAAATTCCAGCTAGAAATATGCTTTTAATCGATATCCCTGCAGTAACACCGTACAGTATAAGTGGCAAGCTAGGTGGAAACAGTAAACCAATTGACCCAGAAGCAGTAATTAACCCCAGAGAAAACTTTTTCTTATAACCATCTTTAACAAGCATAGGAAAAAGCAATCCACCTAAAGCTAGAATAGTAACACCTGACCCTCCAGTTAATGCAGTAAAAAAACCACATATTAATAGGACTATAACAGGTGATCCTCCTGGCAACCACCCAAATAAAGTTTTAAAAACATTAACCAATCTATCAGATGCTTTACTCTCAGCTAAAAAGTAGCCAGCCAGAGTGAATAATGGTATGGTGGCTAAATGGGGAGAAACAACAATACGATAGGCTTCTGCTATAACGGCAGAAATAGGAACATAATCAAACCAAAAGAATAAAATTCCAAGACCAGCTAATACAGAAAAAATTGGTGCACCATTAATTACAGAAAAAATAAAGATTAGAATGCCTAATACTAGAATAAACCCATTCTCTCTTAAAGCATCCTGAGCAACCAAAAATAAAATTATTATTAAAAAAGTAAACAGACCGCTAAATGAAAAAATATTCTTTTTCATTTTTGTTGCAAGGTGAATAAAAATAATGATAAATCCCAAAGGCATAGCGGCCTGAAAAATCCATCGTGGGAGATTAGGAGCAATATATTGTGGATATGCTTGTTCTATAAGTACCAGATCAAGGCTACCAACAGCCAATAAAAAAATAGTAAAAATACTTACCCACCTAGCTAAGTGAAAGCTCAGCCCTTTTGTATTCATATCAAATAATGAAGTATTCGATAGTGATAATAGGTCGTTTTCTCGTGATGCAATAATGGCTCCACTAAAACCCATTAAAAGAGTTAAGTGAGAGACTAAGGTTTGTGATGCAGGGATTTTTGTAATTCCAGATATGAAAGGTTTGATTATTTCTCTGATCAATAAATCAGAAAATGGTAGAGATATCAACAGTAAGAATATTATACAAGCAGCAAAGTTTTCAATTTTATTAATAACTTTCAAAAACTGACCTTAATTATTTTCTTTTTGCTGAGGGCATACTATCTTTCAATTTTATGACTCTGTCAAATATCTCTTCTTGAACAATATTGCCTCTAATAAGTGGATACATTGATTCTACAAGTGTATTCCATTCATTGAGCTGTTTAGGTGTCAAGTTATTAACTTTAAGGCCATATTCTTTCATAACCTCAACCGCATTATCTGCTTCTTGGCGATTATTCAATTGATATTCAAGACCAATTTCATCAGAGACATTTAGCATTATCTTTTGATATTTGGGTTTTATTTTATTCCAAATCTTTAAATCTATTACCAATGCGGCTGTTAGTATACCCCACTTCATATTGAGCATATTTGAGGTAATTCCAAAATATTGATTTGCTGCAACATAAAGTGGTGGAAAAGCCATTGCATCAACCAGTCCGGTTTGGAGGCTAGAGTGTACATCTGGAACTGATAATGGTACAGCATTAAAACCTGCCTTATCCCATAATTTTGCGGTTTTATAATCACCTGCCCAGGTCCAAATCTTTTGCGATTTCAAATCAGCAGGAGTAATAATCGGATTAGAGCTAAACCAATATACCCATCCAACATCAACCATTGTTAATATTTTCACACCATTCTTCTCAGCTCCACTAACAAGATCATCTTTTATTTGATTTCTAATAAAATCTATATCATCATAACCTTGGAAGAATAAGGGTATAAAACAATACGTATATTGAGGATTTACTTCACTCAACCCTTCTGCTGAAATAGCCGCTCCGTGAATCTGCCCGATTCTCATTTTTCTTATCATATCACGCTCATCGCCAACAATACCTCCTGGATATATTCGAAGTCGAACATTTCCATTTGTTTCTACCTTCCATCTTTCTCCCATTTTTGCGATCAATGCATACCATGGCGTGCCCTCAGGGGCAAGTGTTGCCATTTTAATAATTGTTTTTCTGGCAAAAATAGATTCAGCAGTAATTATAAAAAAACAAGCAACTAATATTATTATCTTTTTCATCTACTTTATTTCCTATTTAGTAAAAAAACTCATCAATATTATCCAAAAGCCATTCAGCTCGGTTTTTACTAATTGTATTTGTTAATTGATAATTATTTGTTGGTGAGATTTCTATTTTTAAGGCCTCATTTAATAGTCTTATAAACTCATCCTTATTTTGCCTTACTTTTGAAACAGATTCGGCGTAGGTCAAATAAGGGCCCATATCTAAACCGTTAGAGGCATTCACAGCAGCTTCAAATAGTTTTTTCGAAATTTTATCAGCATCATCTGGCTTGAGTAATGGATTATTCATTGTAAATGAGATAAGAGCTACTAGAGCAGCTCCATTATTCCATGAAGAATCAATAGCCACAATACTGTTCAATAACTTCCCAACCCTTGGAAGTTTAATAATCCATGCTGGGTCACCACCACTAGAACTGATTGCACCACCATATGCAGCAGCTGTCCAATAAAAAAGCTTTAAATCTTCGTCATTAGGCTCAATAATATTTTCGTTTTTATCACTTACCCATTCTATATAATCGTCATATAAAATACTAATTGCAGTATCACCATAAGCTACAGCATCACTAAAATAATTATGTGCCTGAGATTCAAGCTCTTTTGCTTTAGAATAATTATCTAGTATAGCCCTATCGGACTCTTCTATCAAAAAACCAAATGCATATGTTGTTAGCTGCTCGACACCTTCTTTAAGAAGGTTTAAATCATTATCAGAGCTTTCTATTTTTTCTTGAGTTTTAGCGACAATTGTGTTTTTATAAAAATTACCAGCGAATCTTGGTTTATGATCAAGAACGTATATTGTGGGGCTACATGAAAAGAAAAAACCTAAAATAAATATTAGGCCTATTCTCTTAGGCAGATAATTCTTTGTAGATAGGGTATAATTCACAAAGATCTACAACCTCCGCTTTTACTCGTTTGATATTTACATTGTTTTCAGGATCTGTGATTACAGAGTCAATCATTTTAACAATTTTCTTCATTTGATCTTCGCTCATACTCCTAGTAGTAATCGCCGGGGTGCCGATTCTAATACCACTAGTAACAAAGGGACTTTTTTGGTCAAATGGAACCATATTCTTATTTACTGTAATACCTGCTTTTTCTAATGATTTTTCAGCTAATTTACCTGAAATATTTTTATTTGTTAGATCGATAAGTACAACATGTGTATCTGTACCATTAGAGACTAAATCATAGTCTAAATCCAAAAAGGATTGAGCCATAGTTTTAGCATTATCAATTATTTTTTGTGCGTATTCTTTGAAATCATCATTCATAGCTTCACCAAAAGCAATTGCCTTAGCTGAAATAATATGCATCAATGGTCCTCCCTGCATACCTGGCATCACAGATGAATCAATCAATTCTGATATCATTTTAACTCTTCCGGATTTAGGGGCAATTTTTCCCCATGGATTTTCTTTATCTTTTCCCATCATTATAATACCGCCTCTTGGCCCTCGAAGTGTTTTATGAGTTGTGCTAGTGATAACATCACAATATTGAACAGGCGAAGGATGGACACCCGCCGCAATCAGACCACTAGGGTGTGCTATATCAGCCATTAGAAATGCATCAATTTTCTTTGCAATTTCATAAAATTTTTCAAACTCTATAAAACGTGGATATGCGCTACCACCACAAATTATCATCTTCGGCTTGTGCTTCTTAGCTAAAGACATTAACTCATCAAAGTCCACTCTTCCTGTTTCTTTATCAACGTGATAGCTAATAAAATTATATAATTGACCAGAAAAATTAACAGGACTACCATGAGTGAGGTGACCACCATGAGACAGATCTAAGCCCATCACAGTATCACCTATGTTTAAAAAAGTCATAAATGTGGCCATATTTGCCTGTGACCCAGAATGTGGTTGTACATTAGCATACTCAACATTAAACAACCTTTTTAATCTGTCTCTTGCTAGATCTTCAGCTTCATCGACATGCTCACATCCACCATAATATCGTCTCCCAGGATAGCCTTCGGCATATTTATTTGTCATAATACCACCGGCAGCTTCCAATACTGATGCACTGGTAAAATTTTCAGAAGCAATTAATTCAATTGTGTTATGCTCTCTATCATGTTCTTTTTGGATTATATCATATAATTCAGGGTCAACATTTTTAATAAATGTCATTTATTCTTTCCAGCCTTTTTCAGGAGATAATTCATCAGTGACCCAGTCATAACTAGCGGTTGTAGTACGTATTTTCCCAGATCTTATAACCTTAGGTTCGGCCATAAACCATTGAGCTTTTCCATAAAGCAAGTCTTTAGCATTCTCTTGCAGGTACTTCGATCTACTAAACCCTCGATAGTCTAATTTTTCTGCCTTTACAAAATTAGTGTAAGCAAGTTTCGCAACAATTCTATCATCATCTGACAACGGATTCTGCTTAAGAATCTCCCAACCTTTATAATAGACTTTTCCTTTTTGGCCATAACCCTTACCACTATTATCAATGAGATTAATTGCTTTATCTGCCCATCTCAGAGCCTTACCAAAATTTTCTGCGTCTATATAAATATCAGATATGACAATAGCTACTCTACCATCTCTAGGATCAATCTTAAAAAGAGACTCATAAGCAGATGAAGCATCATCTAAATCATCAGAATCCCAACACATCTTACCAAGTTTTTGATACGCTAATTTGCTTGTTGGATCTTTTGAAATAATTCTTTTTAATACTTCTTTAGCTTCATTAACTCTATCAGCCTTAATCAAACGATCCGAATAATCTAAACCATAACTAATATTATCTGGATTATCCATATATCTCTTTTCATATACTTCTAATGGGTTTTTTCCACTATTCTCATATGCAATTGCCAACTCACTTTGCGCAATCTCATTTGTATCATCTATCTTTAATATTTTTCTTAGAATAATAATCTGGTCATTATAATTATTTTGATCTTTGTATATTTTTGCTAAATCATTCAATATACTTATGTCATCTGGTACAATATCCACTAATCGCTCATATTCAATTATTTCATTTTCGGTTTTACCTTGCCTCTTGTAAGCATACGCAAGTTGTTTTCTAAGTTGGATATTTTGAGGAATCTTTTGTAGTCCATCAAGAAGCACATACTCTGCACTATCAAATCTCCCTATCTGGGTATATGCAAAAGAATAATATTGATATATTTCTTCTGGCGGTGCATAAACTACATTCCACTCATCACAATCTAAATCAGTAATCTCACTATATACTCTAATGGTTTGTTTCCAATCACGATTTCTGTAATATTCAGCAGCGCTGCTCATTAACCTTGGGCATCTAACTTCCCTTAGAGAATCTAATTTAGCTCTCTCTTTAGCAAAATCTGCATCAGACTTTTCCTTTGGAGGAACACACATCGTGATGAAAAAAATAAATCCTGTTATAATTAAATATTTATATTTTGATAATAACATTCTACCTCTGTCTCCTTTTAATAAACCAGATATCAGCAATACTGATACCAATTTGAAATTCTCTTAATTGTTCACTATTGTAATTATTCGGGTAATCACGAGATCCTGAATAATAACTAAAGTCAATCTGGTTCCCAACAGCCTTAAATTTATATCCAAAACCTATAGAGTATCCAAATTGAGTTATACTATTATTCCCTATTCTAGAATTACCATTTATATCATACTCATCATAAAAATATTTATTATAGATAATACCGGACCTGAGAGTAAACTTATCTATGAATCGAAAAGACAGATTATCTGGAAACAAAACTAATCCCAATGAATAATTATCATTGCCTTTAACTCTAAAATTAAAACTATTTGGCAGTCTATAATCAAAAGATGATTTATCATTATTTTTTTCAAGTTCAACAGACAATTGCATTCTTTTTAATAGTTTTCTAGATAGTCCTATACCTAAAGAGGATTTATCATAAATATTAGTAATCCTTGATTCGCTCGGATTTGGGATATCATCTGGGTGAGGAAAATCATATCCAGGGCTAGAATAATTATAAGTAAAATCATGATAACCATTATTATTTGTATCATCAAATGGATATAATTCAGTATAAAGTGCCTCTAGAGGATTTAAAGAGAATGATGATTTAAAATATAGATTCATCAGATTCGATTTTTGGATTAAGTAAAATGATGAATTAACACCAGAAAAATTCAATCTAGATGCTTGTGTATACGGAATTTGATCAATAATTAAACTTTTATTCTGACGAGAAGAACCAAATAATAACTGAATTGTAAATCCAATATTATTTCCACTAAATAATGATGATGAAAATGAAAAATCAAGAGCCATTATTCCACCTGCCTGCTCATATTTTTTGTGTATTGAAAGTGTATCATCAAATGCATAAATATCATTATAAGATGTATCTGACAAGTTTATCTGTTGATAAGTATAGGGGTGTAATGCTATCCCAAATGAATGCCTCTGTTTTATAGGAATAATAAGCTGTGCAGACTGCAAATTAGAAAAACTATTGTTAGAATTATTTTTTATTAATGATTCAAATCCATTATATGATACTGTGAGGTGTGTAAACATAAGGTTAGACCAAGTTGCTGGATTTGATAATGATACTTCATTCTTAAATGTTGGGACTAGACCAATGGAACCAATACCACCTTGCGAAGGTGAAAGCCATTTTTGGTGATTTCCTATACCAAAACTATTTAAAGAACCTTGGGATAAACAAACAGACAATAAAAAAACTGATTTTATAATTACTCTAAGGTGAAACATATAAAATCTCTACCCTATTATTAACATTTTCCATATCAAACTTAACGCTATCAAATAAGCTATTACTTATACTTGAATATAATTTCATACCAACATTTGATAAGGAATCCACCATTAAAACTGATTGAAAGTATGATTTAAGGGATATCTGAATCTTTCCACTAGTAGTATTAGCATTTGAATAGTGCATATTTAAATTTTCATAAGGATCTGTATCAAAATGGATTGATAGAGTGTCAAAATCTTGTTTTAATGGATCCATCCTTACTGAGTAAGAATCTAGCGAATCATCTATCTGATATAATATTAGGTTTGCATACCTAATGATTGAATACTGTGGAAGCGATAAAGAATCAAATGGAATATTAATAATAGACCTATAACCTCTCCCTCTGCTAAGGAGGATTAAATTTTCTGGAGATTCAATTAATTGAGGATTATCAATTGTTGAAAGATCTTCTTCTACATATATAATTCTTGTAAGGGTATCAATAATTGATTCTTCCTCAGCAACACTAACAATAGATCTATAATAAATTTCAATCTTAGGGTCTAAACTTCCAGCACTGTATTCTCGACTATAAAGCTCAATAAACGAACTGTCGGCATTATCAGGAAATGATAAAGAAAAAGTTCTATAAGAAGTTAAGGTGTCTGTTAGTGTGTCTATTAGAGTAGATAATTCCCATGATAAAACTGACTCCTGGAAGTGACTTATCGTATCTGAGGTATCAGAAATAACAGTCATTTTTGGAAATCCTAAATTAGACCAAGACGTATTAAAATCAAGATTATTGAATTGATCTACATAACTATCTGACTCACTAAAAACTGAATCTTGAGTAAACCATAAATGAAGATTTAGATTGTTATTTAAAAGACTATCTCCTGAAAAAACTTTAAATGAAGCACTATCTACAGTCACTGATGAGTCTAGAAATATATCCCAAACATCAGACGAAAACTTTAATAAAGCTGACGGAAATGAAAAATTATTATTATTACCAATATATAATTTTTGGTATGAACTAATATCTGGTGAAACTTGGTAAGTAAATCCTGATATATTATTATTTATAGTAAGAGTGTCAAGTGATTGGTTAATATTCGATAAATCTGTTTGAATTGGCTCAACAGAACAGTTTATATATAAAAATATAAAACTAGATAAACCTACTATAGATATCAATCTAGTAAAATACATTAAATAATTTGCTGTTGTTGTTTGCTTATTTTGAAGTGAGATTAGAAATAATTTGATCCAAGCTTTTTGTAATAGGGTCATAATTACTATCTTCAGTTTCCTTTTGCTCAAATACAGTAACTTTCTTTTTATTATTTTTGAATGCACTTTTATTCAGCAATTTCGTAGATATCTTATATCCTGGTCTATCAATAATTAGAATTGAATCTGCACTATAACTTGCTACATCGTAAATATTCAGTTTGTTCCCTTTTATTTCCGGGTGAATCTCTACACCCACATCCAATAATTCCGATTTTTCAACTACTGAATATTCATCTAGGTCATGTATAACCAATATTGTTTTAATATTATTGTAAAACTCATTGGTACCTTCATAATCTCTTTTATAAATGCTTGGAATTAGTGCTGATTGCCAACCATTACAAACAAATATATCAGGAACCCAAAATAAATGTGGCAGTGTTGCAATAACTGCTTTTGAAAAATAAGCATACCGTTTAGCATTATCGATTAAAACCCTTCCATTTTTTGATTTATATAGTAGGTTTGTCAATGGCTTGAACCAATATTCATTTTCCAAAAAATATACTTGAACTCTAGTTTTAGGTATGAACCCACTTTTTGCACTTGCAATTTCTTCTTCACCACAAAACTCAAATGGTATTTCCCTTAGCCTTATTACTTCCCTTAGGATATATTTTCTTTCACTAACAAAACCATATTTAGGTAGTATTGTCCTAATATCGTGTCCTAATCCTTGGAGTTTAGTAGGTATATTTGTTGAAAATCCAGCTATGGTTGAAACATTAGCAAACGGAATAATCTCCGTTGTACTAAAATATATTTTTTTTGACATATTCTATATTTTTAAATAATTAATCTAAAGAGAGTTTTCTTAATGCATCTTTAGCTTTAGGATAATATTCGCTTCCAGGAAAATAATCTATAAGGCGTTGAAACTCTTCTTTTGCTTTTTCTAAACTACCCATACTCTGGTAAGCTAGCCCGAGTTTTAGTTGAGCATCATCATCCTTATCTGTCCCACCATAGTTAAACACTTTTGTAAACTCACCTACAGCTCTTTTAAAATCTTTTTTTGAATAATAGCATTCTGCCAACCAGTATTGGCAATTATCGGCTAAATCATTTGTTGCATCTGCAGTAACTAATTCGGAGAATCCCTTGATTGCACTATCATATTCTTGGTTTTGAAAATGACCTAAACTTTTCATATAATGTTTTTTATACTTAGCAGAATTGAACTCGGGTTCTATATTTAATGACTTTCCAGATTTCATCTTTGACATTTCATTATAACTATTGGTAAGTGTAACAATTTTATTTTCTATCATTACTAGCTTATTATAGATTTCTAATGAAGTGCTATCCATAAATTGAGCTTGATTTTCAAGCTTAGCAATTTTATTGTTTAAAGTATTGATACGTTTCATTATAACAACGGTAATTGAATCCTGTTGAGACTTACTACTTACTGCTTGCCTAAAAGCTGACATTAACTCTGGTAACAATAGTCGATCATTGAATTCCAAAGAGTCTACTAGGACTCTAACGCGATCTATTTTCGCATTTAATCGTCTTAGTTCTTTATCATAGTTTTTAGAATTTTGAGCGGTTAAACCATTCAATGTAAAAATAGAAAATAAAGAAATAATGTATATTATTTTGTACAATTTTATCATATACTCACCAAAATTATTTTATGATACTTAGCCCTTTAATTTACCCGATAATCTTATGAACGACAATATCTTATAAATTAATCTGAATAATGGATACTAAACCTCATAATTAGGCCAATCATCAAATAACTTGTAATTAAAAAAGTACCACCAGCAGATATAAATGGAAGAGGTAAGCCTTTCACTGGAATTAATCCAACAGTCATTGCTGAATTTACAAAAATATGAGCTAATAGAATCGAAGCAAGTCCTAATAACAAAAGACTAGAGAACTTATCTTTAGATAAAAATGAATTTCTAATAATATTACTTAATAAATAAGCATATGTCACTAGAATAACTGATATCATTACAAAACCTAATTCCTCACCAATTACAGATAATATAAAATCAGATTCTTGGACAGGTAAAAACTTGAGGTGTGTTTGCGTGCCTTCTCCCCACCCTTTGCCAATAAGACCTCCTGATCCTATAGCTGTTTTACTTTGTATTATTTGATAAGCAGCTCCAAGAGGATCTTTTTCCGGATATATAAACGTCAGAACTCTATTTTGTTGATATGGATTAAGCATATCCCAGATAGGACGAGCAAATAACCCAAAAAATATATTGCCAAAAAAATATCCAACACCTGCTATAATCTTTGTTCTAGCATAATAAATTACAACACCCATAATTATAGCCCATAAAGTGAATACTACCACATTAAAAGCTGAAAGTATTGACAATATTGGAGCTATTAATAAAAATAAATAAAAAGGCCGTGCTCCTGCCCAATATAGCATTGGGAAAATAACACTAAACATTACAAAAGCAGTTCCTAAGTCTGGTTGATTAAGAACTATAATAGCTGGCAACAATGCAATGCAAATAGGAAATAATATAGATTTAAATCTCTGAATCTTAATATTATTATCAGATAAGTATCTAGATAATGCAATTACTGAAAAAATTTTTGTAAACTCACTAGGTTGGAAGCTAAATGGAAGGCCAATATTTAGCCATCTATAAGTACCCGCATGTGGGTTTCCAAAAAATGGAAGGATAACTATAAATACACCTAAACTATAAATAATATATGCATATTTATGAATGATATATTTTGGAGTGATAAAAGAAATAAAAAAACCGAAAAATCCTAAGAATAAAAAAAATAATTGTTTGTAGAATGGATTTTGTATAATTGATGTGTTTTGATGGGATATACTATTTAGCGCAATTAATCCAACAATACTTAATGATAATGATGAAATCAATATTTTCCATGGAGCATCATTAGTAAACGATGTATTTAGTATACTCATTTATTTGTTAGCAAATCATTATTAAACAATTCATTAAATATTTCACTTGCAAAAGGTGCAGCAACTGAACCTCCCGATCCTGCATTTTCTAATAAAATCACTACAGAATACCTTGTTTTCTGATAATCTGCCCAACCTGCAAACCAAGCATGATTATCACCATGTGGATTCTCTGCAGTTCCCGTCTTACCATAGACAGTTAATCCATCAATATTTGGGTCAGAATTTTTACCCGTACCCTTTTTATCAATAATTGCATCTCTCATTCCTTTATGCACTCTTTTCCAAATTATTTCATCTAATTCAGGTTTGAAATTTTCTGGTAAATTATCAACAAAAACAAAATGGCAATTAGGAGACTTTCCTTTGGTAGATATCAGATTTATGTAATTTAAAACTTGAATTGGAGTCACTAAAAGTTCTCCTTGTCCAATTGCTAAGTTTAAAAGTGTACCTTTACTCCAACCATATTTTCCATATCTTTTATACATATAATCACTATTAGGTACTAAACCAAATAATTCATTAGGTATATCTATATTTGTTTTATTTCCGAACCCGAACGATTTAAAATAATTATAAAGAATATCAATATCAATTAGTTGAACAGCTTTATAAAAAAAAACATCGCATGACATAGCCATCGCTTCAGTTATGTTAACATTACCATGCCCTTCAGTATACCAACAACCATAAATTCTGTCACCAAACTGATAAAACCCTGGGCAATAATGTGAGGTGTTAAAATCGAATTTTCCCGATTCTAAAATTGCTATTTGTGTAATCATTTTAACAATTGAGCCTGGAATATATGTACCTTGGATATATCGGTTAATCAAAGGAGTGTCAGGGTCCTCTTTAATATTTTTCCAATCTGATTCAGTAATTAAACCTGTAAAAAAATCAGGCGAATAATCTGGAGAGCTTGTAGCAGCTAATATTCCACCAGTAATAGGATTGCCAATAAGTATGACACCCTTATTATTTTTTATCAAACCTTCTATAAATATTTGAAGATTAAGATCTATAGTGGTCTGTATATTAAAACCTGGATCAGGCCTAGTATTAACTAATTCTAAAGCCGGCCCAACTTCCCTTCCAGAAGCATCTACTTCATAAAAGTATGTGCCACGAGTTCCCATCAAATAGGATTCATATTGTTTTTCTAAGCCAGACCACCCAACTAAATCTCCAAGCTCATATAATTCTTTATTATTTAAATTTTTTCTAATTTCTCTGTCTATTTCTTTTACATAGCCAAACAAATGTGGTGCTTTTACACCATTAGGATAAAACCTCTCAGGAATCTGATCATAGTATACACCTTCAAGGTTTAATTTGTTTTCCTCAAGACTTGCTAATTGTATAAAGTCCATATCTTTGGCCAATCTAGTGGGTACAAATCTTCCTCTATAATATTTTTTATAATTTGCACTTATCAAACTTGAATCAGCGTTAATATAATCAGCAATAAGCTTGAACTGTTCCTTTTTATTATTCATTTCACCTGGAATTGCAGTTAACACATAAACAGGATAATTATCAACTAAGATTTCTCCAGACCTATCTAATATTAAACCTCGAGGTGCATTTTTTGTTACTTTTCGGATTCGATTTGTATTTGATTTAAGTTTATAAATTTCATGTTCAATTATCTGAATTTGAAAATATCTTGCAATTAATATAAAAATCATTATCCAAGTTAAAATTTTAGCAATTAGATATTGTCTATGCGAAACTATATTATCAGACTTAAGCATATTTATAATTTCACCATTTATGTAATGGTATCATTACTTGCAGAATACCTATAAAAATAAGTGTATACAATGATGTAGCCAGCCATTTTATAATAAAACCAACTGGGTCTTGAATTAAATAATCTTGATATACAACCAAAGTGAATATAAAAAATTGACCTAAAATGATAAAAACCCATAAAAGAGTGAAATATACTTTACTTAACTTTTCATTCTGACCATGCAAATACCCGCTGAAATATCCTGTAGAAGTATATATTAATGGCGTTAAACCAAAATATTGGTTTGAAGCAGAACCAAGGTCAATAATCAATCCTATAAAAAAACCAAATAAAATACCTATTAAACCACCGTCTTTTATTGAAATATACAAAAGTACTATAATACAAAAATCTGGATCAATACTACCTAAAGAAAAAAATTCTGAAGTCCATGCTTGGAAAACGAAGGTTATTACAATGATAAAAAAATATTTAATAAATATCATAGCTAATTAATTACTACGAATACATTCTGGATTGATTCAAAATCGTCTTGAATTTCAACATTTACTACTTTTTGATAACTACCTCTTTCATCATATACACCTGAAACATTACCCACTGGAAGCTTAGGTGGATATATATTACTAAAACCAGATGTAATTACCCTATCACCGATATTGATATTAACATTTTTTTGAACTTCGTAAATTTTACATACGTTATTCTTATACCATCTTAAAATACCAACAGCACCACTTGGCATAATCCTAACACTTAATCGAAAATTATTATCTGATATTGATTGGACTTGTGATGATGTTTTACCAGTTTGAATCGTTTTTCCAATAATACCATCAGGTGTTAACACTGCTTGATTTGGCCTAACACCAACAGATTTACCTACATCAATTGTTAAAGAGTTAATATTTGCCTGGATACCTTTATTTATGATTCTAGATGGAATTATTTTTAAATGAGTATTCCTTTTAAAATCTAATAATTCTCTTAATTTTTCATTTTCATCCGCAGCATATAATATTGATTCTAATTCTAAATTAAGTTGGAGGTTTTTTTCTCTTAAATATTGATTTTCCTCATTAACTATGGTCAATGATTTTATTTTTACCATTGGTTTTGACAATAATGATATTAAATCAGAAGAAAATCCACGAATCACACTCATTTCATCATTATCATTACTAAAAAGAAGTAAAAATGAAAGAAAAATCATTATACTAAAAACAAAGTGCTCCTTGTTTTTAATGATAAATAAAATCAGGTTGCGCATGAGCAACCTTTAAAGAAGAACAGCCTCATATTTATTTAGATTTTCAAGAACCATACCTGTCCCTTTTACGACTGACAATAATGGATCTTCTGCAACGTTAACGGGAACATTAGTTCTTTCTCTAATTATTTGATCTATCCCTTTCAATAAACTTCCACCTCCGGCTACTATGATTCCCCTTTCAAGTATATCAGCTGCTAACTCCGGAGGTGTTTGCTCTAAACACCTTTTTACTGCTTCCACAATTGCATTAACAGGATCTTTAAGCGCTTGTCTAATCTCATCTGAACTAACTTCTATAGTTTTAGGAATACCAGATACGAGATCTCTTCCTCTAACCGAAATAGTTTTCGTATTCATCTGCATTGCTGATCCAACAGATTTTTTTATTGATTCACTCATTCCTAAACCTATTTCAAGCTTATGCTCATTCCTGAACCATTGTAAAATAGATTCATCCATCTCGTCACCAGCAATGCGAATAGTCTCTTTCGTAACCACTCCATTTAATGATATAACTGCTATTTCTGTGGTTCCACCACCAATATCAACAATTATATTACCTATTGGCTGACTGATATCGAGTCCGATTCCAATGGCAGCGGCTACTGGTTCTTCTATAAGATATACCTCTCTAGCATTAGCTCTTTCACCTGAATCTTTTACGGCTCTTCTTTCAACCTCTGTAACACCTGAAGGAACACAAATAACCATTCTAGGCCTAGCCATTCTACTAAAATTTATTTTATTTATAAATCCTTGCAACATGCCATCTGTCATTTTGAAATCTGCGATTACGCCATCTTGTAGTGGCCTGATAGTCTCAAGATCCCGATGAGTTCTTCCAAGCATTGCTTTTGCTTCATCACCAACTGCTACAATATTATCATCGTGAATAGTTCTTGCTACAATGGAGGGTTCATTAATTACAACACCCTTTCCTTTTAACCAGATAAGAGTATTTGCTGTACCAAGATCGATGGCTATATCGCCTGAAATCCAGTTAATTATACCTGATATAGATTTTTTATTCATTTTATAAATAATACATACTTTTAGATATAGTTAATCTAGTCAGGAATAATGTTATAGCTTCTTTTTATTTAAAAATCAAAATACTAAAAATTTGAACCTAAAAAAGGACGATCTAATTTATAATCTCCGAAACCATTTTGATCTTTAAAAATAAATTGTTTGTTTATACGATTATAATACCAAATTTGATACACAGATGAACTTGAGCTACTGACATTTGATCTTTGTATCTCATCCGGTGGTCCAAATAATATATATATCATTCCAAAATCTGTTTCCCATCCTTCTTTCCAAGACATATTAAAATAATCATTAACATAGTTTACTCTTATATAATATTCTTCCATTAGCTCATTTAAACTAGTTTTTGGTGTTGGATCTCTTTTCTTCCAATACTCTAAAAAAACATCCTCTAAATCTTTGCCATTTTTTCCTTTGGCATTATTTCTTTCAGCGTTAGTTAGAATATATTTCATTTGCTGAAATGAATTTTCAATATTATTAACAAACCCTGATAAACCTGGCTTATAGATTGTAATAGTTTTTCCCACTTTTTTTTCTTTTTTGGATTGATTCAATTTTACCTCAATCTTTAAACTAAGAGAATTGAGATATTCCTTATCAATTATAATTTCATGATTAAAAAACCCATCACTTGTATTATTATTAATTATTGATAGCTCTTTTTGATTATTATTACCTTTTAAAATGGTCTGAATAGAGTAAGGAGAATCGTCAACAAACCCTGTTAATAAAACCGTTAACCCTTTATCAATATTTGTAATTTTTCTTCCAGTTATTGGGAATTTATCAGAACCAAAATCCCAATCACCTTCCAGGTTAGCTATGACTATAGGCTCCATCAAAGAAGGACTATTTTCATGTTTTGAATAATTTATTTTTTTCTTTTTACTTCCTTTCTTTCTTGTGTCTTTATCATATAAATCAGATAAAATGACATATTTCCCTTTAGCTAAATTAACACTAGTGTAATGTTTTCTATTTCTGAATCGTGACTGTGTATGCATATAATCATCAGTTAATATTGAATCAGACCACATGTTCCTAAAAATTTGTTTTCCATCTTTATCCTGAAAAGCAATCGAGGCATCATAAGATGCATAAAAACCATTATTTCTTTTAATGAATTGTAAACTATTAAATGGAATTTCTAAAAAAGTAGTGACTTTTATTGAATCTTTTGAAACAGGTCTAGAAAAATAGATCAAATTGAATCTATCAACATTACCGATAGCATTTTTTTTTGCACGTTGAGAAAATACACTGTCAAAAAGAGTTACCATTAGAACCATCAAAATTGTTATTAGATGCTTCAAATATCTTTTCTCCATTTAAAACGTATTAACCCTTCACTTGTACCTATCCAAATAAATTTATCCATATATTCCAGAGAATTAACTGAGCCAATAAAGTCAAAATTATATTCTCTAATTCGATGAGATTTAAGATTAATTCTGAATAAGCCTTGATTAGTTCCTATAAAACAAAATTTGCCAATTACTAACATATCTGAAACTTCTAGCCCTTTATATTCTGATGCAGGCACCATCATATCCCAAATTTGTTCATCCATGTCAAATGTTACAACACCTATATTTGTTGCAAAATATATAATATTTTTGCTTTGAAAAATGGATGTTACTCTTGAAACAGGGAAGTCTAAATAAGAAATCCCAATGGAAAGCGCATTCATAATTTGAGGATTATTATTATCATAAACGTATATACCTGTTCTTGAAGCTATCCAAACACCATATTTATTTATCTCTAGATCATTTACAGGATGATTATAAAATAAGTATTCAAAGCCCATTCTCTCTTCTCTTTTTGCGCTCCTATCTATCTGTCTAATTCCATAATATGAACCTATCCAAATATAATTAGAGTCTCCGACCATTGATGTTATATCGCTTTGTGGGATTCCTCTATCCTCACCTAGAGTTCTCCAATAATTTTCTTCTCTATCAAAAACAAGGACCACACTATTACCACCAATCCACAGATTGTTATCAAAATTATGCATAGAGTGAACTTCTGTTAGATTCATATTTACGGTTATATCAAAATCATAATGATCTGTCTGAAAATTATTTACATTAAGCCTTGTAACTCCTCGCCCCACTTCATATCCTTTCGAACCGATCCAGAGATTATTTTCTTCAAATAAAAGCGCATTAATATTAAACCCTCTAATACCAAACTCTGTGGGAAAAATAGCTTCCATTGTTTTACTACCATGGAAAAGTGTCCCATCAGAACTCCCGACCCATACATCATTATGCTTACCAATTAGACCGCTTGTAATATCAATATACCTACCATAGTTATCAATGAGTTTAGATCCAGAAACCATCCAACCAGACATGATGGTATAATTGTTTAATATATCCCCAACCTCATTATTTTGCGAATATTTATCACTACTCCATTTGATATTAAGTTCATCGGGTCTTGGATATATCCCAGCTAAAACGCCTGAAGATTTATCGAGCTTGACATATACGGCATTTGCCTTAGCCCAGACATAATTTTCGGAACTTCCCAATTGAATAATCCTATCATTTTCCCTCAATCCAATATCTATAAAATCTATCTGTCTCCAATCACCTTCCCTTGTATACGAATATTGAATAAACCCTGGCGAAGCGGACCAGATAATTCCCGTATTATGGTCAAAGTATACACTAGTTATATTATTGTCACTTAGGCCTTGTGCGGTAGTTATCGGAAAATCATACTGGTTACTATAAAGGCTATATCTATAAATACCACCATGGCTTGTACCTATATATAGATATTCATATCCTTCCGATAGTGAATTAATATTTCCAGATTCTCTGAATAGCAACCAATCAAATGGCCTATATTTTGATCTAGGCTGAGATAAGGAAACAGTAGAAAATAAAAAGAAAAAAAGACCAGCTAACACCATTTTCTCTTTATTTAATACCATTTTCTAGTCCGTATTATAAAGGTGAAAAAATATTTCTTTTAATGATTCAATTGTAATGGGGAATACACCGATTTCTTCACAAACTCTACCAGCAGCAAGATTAGATATCAAAGAAGATTCAAGTGGGTCAAGTCCACAAAGATCATTGATTACAAAAGTTGCGATGACGGTATCTCCAGCACCGGACACATCATACACTTTCCTAGCCTTCGTGGGAATTGATTCGTGCTTATCATCATAATAAAGTAGCATACCATCAGAACCTAGCGTAAGAAGCAAAATCTCTGATTTCATATGTTTTTTAAATGCAAACCCAGAATCAGGAAGGATACCAAAATCTTCATCTTTTACTATGGCATTATACTCTTTTAAATTCGGCTTAAACAACCTCACACCTTTATACGAATCATAATTATCATACTTTGGGTCAACATATACGGGTATGTCATTATCCATGGAATATTGTACTATGTATTCTATAAGCTCTTTCGTTAATAATCCTTTGTTATAGTCCTCAATGATAATACCATCAACATCATTACAATTCTTATCAAACCGTTCTATCACTTTTTTTACGTATTGATCTGAAATTTTTTCCGTGGTCTCACTATCAAGCCTCGCAATCTGCCTGCCATCAGCAATAATCCTAGTCTTAATACTTGTACTTCTATCCTCACACTCAATAATCTCTCTATTTATACCATCAAAACCAGTGAAACAATTTCTCAGGTTACTACTATCACTGTCTTTACCAACAATACCGAGGAGGGTAACTTTAGCACCTAGTCCACTAAGGTTAAGCGCCACATTTGCTGCTCCGCCTGGCTTAAAATCTTTATTATTAATTGCTACTATCGGGACAGGTGCCTCTTGAGAAATACGGTCAATCTCACCATAGATATATGCATCTAAAATAATATCACCAATGACCAATATATCTTTTTCACTATACTCTTTCGATATAGCATTAATATCTATTTCCATTATTTATTTCTATTTGATTCTTTGTTGTTTGAAGATCTATGCTTGTTATTACTTCCAGATGATCTATGTTTAGGTTTATTATTTCGATTATTCTTTCTACTATTATTCCTACCACTTTTTCGTTTTCCTGGGTATCTTGATCTCCCAGGACGATTTGATCTTGATCTAATTTTAGAAATATGACCATTATCTAAAAAAATTAGCACCGAAGCAAAATTCTTAACCAGAGCTTCATTAGGAGAGCTAACAATAATTGTGGTGCCAAGTGTGCGATTCATCCTTTTTAATTGACTACGGAACTCTTGCTCCATATCGTTTGTAAGATGTACTCCATACTCATCAATCAGCAATACTCTAGGGTCACTCTCTAGAGACAACACCATACCAATCCAATTCAATTCCCCTTTTGTAAGCTTTGAGATCGACCTATCCCATAAATGCTTAAACCTAGGTCCACTAAAATGTCGCTTCATAAGTGTGTTTGATTTTTTACCATAGAGTTTATTTATGATCTTACCAACTGTAAGATTGGATCCAAACTCTTCATAGCCATAATTATAAAAGATCTCTTCATGCTTAATGATCTTTCCCAGCCAATTAGTTTTGTATGTATCATTCTCAAAATAAAGACTACCTGAAGAGGGTTTTTGTGAGCCAGATAAAAGCTCTAACAATGTCGTTTTTCCTGAACCTGGTGGACCTACGAGTGCATATATAGTGCCCGGATGAATATCCAGTTTTTTTATATTTAAAGCATTAAAAGACCCATAGTTTTTTTTCAAGTGGTCTACTTTAAAAATCAATCTTTTTACTTCATTCATTAAATACCTCCAAATACTAGAAGTTTGAAGAAAGGTACGTAATGTAGTTTATTAATAATTTTCCAGCCAGCGCTCAGCATCAATCGCAGACATACACCCGGTACCCGCTGCAGTCACGGCCTGACGATAGATCTGATCCTGTACATCTCCACATGCAAAAACACCCGGAATATTTGTATTAGTAGTTCCAGGCTCTGTAATAATATATCCTTTATCATCCAGTTTTAACTGATCTTTAAAAACAACTGTATTGGGCACATGCCCTATTGCCATAAAAATACCATCACAGCTTATATCTCTGGTATCATTGGATAAAGTATCTTTAATAATAGCTCCTGTTACTCCGGTATCTTTTGATCCAATAATATCTTCAACTGTACTGTTCCACATTATTTCAATGTTCTTATTCTCAAGAACTCTCTCCTGCATGATCTTTGAAGCTCTCAGCTCATCTCTTCTATGGACAACCGTCACCTTTGACGCGAACTTTGTTAAAAAGATCGCCTCTTCAGCGGCTGAGTCACCACCACCTACAACCAATACCTCTTTCTCTTTGAAAAAGAAACCATCGCAGGTCGCACAGGCTGAGACTCCATATCCCATCAACTCGGATTCAGAGTCTAGCCCTAATAAACGAGCGGAAGCGCCTGTCGAAATAATGACAGTATCTGCGGTGTATTTCTCATCTTTTACCCACATGCTAAACGGACTATTTGTTAGATCAGCCTTATCCACTGTTTTATAATCACACTTAGCCCCAAATCGTATTGCTTGTTTTCTCATTTCTTCCATCAGATCTGGCCCCATAATTCCCTCAGAAAACCCTGGAAAATTCTCCACATCTGTGGTAATGGTCAGCTGTCCACCAGGCTGAGACCCCTCAAAAACGAGTGGCTCTAGATTGGCTCGAGCTGCATAGACTGCTGCCGTTAAACCGGCAGGGCCCGAACCAATAATAATTACTTTCCTATGCATGAAAAATTAATAAACTAGCATTATGAGAGTGCTTTACTAAGCATGCTCTCAATACCATCCTTTCCTACGTTACCGATTACTTGATCCACGACCTCACCATTGTTAAATAGCAACAACGTTGGTATGCTCCGGATACCATACTTCATAGCCACCTGATTATTGCTGTCCACGTCTACCTTGCCAACCTTCACCTTCCCACTATAATCATTTGCTATTTCATCCACAATTGGAGCAATTGCTTTGCAGGGTCCGCACCATACAGCCCAGAAATCTACGAGCACGGGCGTGTCTGCTTCTAATACGTCTGAATCAAAACTTTGATCGTTAAACTCTATTACATTTTCTGCCATTTTTTCTCCATTTATTAAAAATTTAACCCATGAACTTATGGCAACTAGATTATTAGTTTTAAAGAATATTTTAATTAATTATAAAACTATTGGATCAGAATACTTTTTTCATTCATGTCTAACGGCATTTTCAAATAATCAACACTGATATTCTCAGTATCTAAAATGCCTAGGCTCTGGATCAGCTCATCCGGGACCTGGTTCTGTTGAACAAAAATAAATGGCCTAACATGGTATGTGCCTGGCGGAATAGACTGCTGGTCAAGAGAGATGTAGTCATCAATAATAAAGGGAGTAATATCATCAGGCGCAATGAAATATGTCCATGTTATTGATGCTCCCGGATCAAGATCATAGCGCTGTAGAAAGTCTATATTATTCTCGTCAAAGTAGATCTCATCATTGCTATTTAGGTAGAACAATACCCCAGAAGGATCATATCCTTGCTGATCACCGGGTTGATTCACATGTGCGAAAATACTGATCGGATAGTCTTTGATATTAAGATCCATGCTAAAATTCAGGGTGTCACCAGCTGATCTGTTCCAGTTGTTAGCAATGCTCAGATCAAGCGACACCAACTTTTCTAACTTAACAGAGTCTAGAAGTCTACCATCTTCATCGAAATCAGTCTGTGCCCTGGTAAGCCTGCCGTCTGTTATATACAGATCCGAATAGCGAGCCCTGTAGTTGTGGATGTAGTAGAACACCCTGACCGAGCCGCTGAAGTTTCC
>CAZYDX010000029.1:0-23245 GCA_964646455.1 uncultured bacterium
CGGGTATGGACGCAACCTTTTGGAATCCAGCAGGGCTAGCGATGAGTGAAAACAGCGTTGACGCTATCTTTTCTAATCGTCAGTATTTTGCTGATATTGATAACAACTTTTTTGGAATTGCCACAGATATTGGTGATTACAAAATGGGTGTTAATGTCAGAACGTTTAATATTGGTGATATTAATGAAACGACAGTGTTTTATCCTGATGGAAACGGACAGGTATTCACACCTAACTTTTCAATCTTAGGCGCGACATTTGCCAGAAAACTATCTGATAATACAAGCGTTGGTTTAAATGCTAACCTTATCAGAGAAGGCTTCGGACGTGTTGCTGCTACTGGAGTTTCATATGACTTAGGTGTACAATATAAGGGGCTTCTTGGAAGGGAAGGTCTTGATGTTGGTTTTGTCCTTAAGAACTTTGGTTCTCCAATGAAATATGATGGAGAGGGACTTGGTGTAATGGCTTCCCCAGTTGATGGAGACCGTCCAATTGAATACTATAAAATTGATGCAGCTTCTTTTGATCTGCCTTTTGTATTTGATATGGGCCTCTCCTACAATATTGCGGGTGCTGATATTGGTGTTACCTATACCAGTAACTATTACTCAACAGATGAGCTTAAACTTAGTGTTGGCTACGTTCTTGAGGGTCTTGGTTCTGTAGGTGTTGGTATGCAGTCTTCTGGCAAGTCTCAAGAGATTGAAGGCGCTGACGATTGGTATACAAACCCAGCAGATGGTGTCTCATTTGGTGCGTCTATTGATATGTCTAGATTTGTTGGAATGAACATGAGTGTAGATTATTCAATGTTGCCTATGGGTGATTTTGGCACTAACTCTGTTGTTGCACTTCGAGTCGCTTTTTAAAATCATATTCAATTATTGAATTAAAAGGGCAGATGTTTTCTGCCCTTTTTTTTTATGCGCCTATTTACTTTAACTTTATCATATTTTCTTTTATTTATTTCATTATTAAATAGTGAGGTATATAACGGATTAATATTATACTCTAATAGCCAAGGTGTGGGCCCATCAAATACCTACATAATAAATAATAGTTATAATTATGTTAATGTTTGGGATCATTCAATTGGAGCAATTGGAATACCTCATTTAAATCAAGATAGATCGATAATTTTACAATTTAGATCTGATGACCACTATTTTGGAAATACTCATGGACCTGTTGGTGGCATATTAAAAAAATTAGATTGGAATGGGGATGTACTATGGAGTTATACATTTTTTAGTGAGCAATTTCATCCACATCATGATATTGAAGTATTACCAAATGGAAATATTTTAATTATAGCCTGGGAAAAGAGAAGCTACCAAGATGCTATAAGTGCTGGACGTGTAGATATCACTAATGAGATGTGGCCATTGGTTATTTATGAGATTGAGCCGAGTGGCATTGCAGATGCTAATGTTGTATGGGAGTGGCATTTGTGGGATCACCTTATTCAGGATATAGATTCTAGCTTGATAAACTTTGGTCAGGTGTCTGGACACCCGGAGCTTATTGATATTAATATAGGTCAATTTACCAATCCAAGCGAGGGAGACTGGCTTCACACAAATGCCATTGCCTATAATAATGATCTAGATCAGGTGGTTTTTTCCTCTAAACATTTTAATGAAATTTTTATTATTGATCACAGTACGACTTCTGAAGAAGCATCTGGGCATGAAGGGGGAAATAGCGGAAAGGGAGGAGATATTTTATATAGATGGGGTAATCCTATTAACTATGGAAGGGGTACTCATGAAGATCAAAAATTAATGGCTCAACATGGAGTTCATTGGATACCTAGCAATATGCCTGGCTCAGGGAACCTATTAATATTTAATAATAATCCGACAGATACTACTGGCCTTGGAAATAACTTTGGGAATTCAAGTATTGTTGAAATTATTCCCCCATTGAATGGTAATGGTTTATACGATATTGCAGAAAACAACGCCTTTGGTCCGAATAGTTATCATTGGGTATATGGTGGAGATAATACCTTTTATTCACACTTTCAATCAGGAGCATATAGATTACAAAATGGAAACACTTTTATAACAGTCTCCCAAGAAAGAACGCTTTTTGAGGTTGATAGTGGTGGAGAAATAGTATGGGAATATAATTTTGAGAATATTCCGGGACATTTAGGGTATTCTGCCAGGGCAATGAAATATGATTTGAATTATTTAGATATCACTATAGGTGATTTATCAGGTGACCATTCAATCAATATATATGATGCTATTCTATTGATAGATTTACTTTTTCAGGATCAGTATAAAAACCTTGGAGATTTAAATCAAGATAGTATAATAGATATTGAAGACTTAAATAGAATGATAGAACTAATTATGAATTTTTAGTTACGTTTTTTTGAAATATAGTTACAAGCATATCATATAGTTTTTCATAGGGGACATCTTTTCCCAAATATATTTCTTTATTGTTTTTTTGTAGTATCATTTCCCAGTGTAGGTGAGCATCCTTCTTGGTTCCGAGTGTGCTTGGCTTAGTTCCAGAATTTCCAGTCCTGCCAATAATCTGCCCAGCTTCCACTAATGTTCCTCCAGTTATATTGTCTTCAATACTAGAAAGGTGTGCATAGATCGTTATAGTTCTAAATCCTGGTACTAGATCGAATCCATGATCTAAAAATATGGCTTTACCTAAAAGCACATTATTAAATATATCTGAGGGAGTGTGACCTACTTTCCCAGCTGATCTAAGCATTTTAACCCTAAAATCTGCTGGATATTCATTGTAGTTATGGTCAGCACGAATTACAAAACCTTTTGCTACCGATCTAACCTCAGTTCCCCAATTTGCAAAAAAATCTATTCCTCTATGAGTTCCATTTCTATAGTCACGTAGAGCATTTGGAAGTCGCGTTGATCGTTTTGGGACTTTTGTGTTTTTACATGGTAAAAGAAGCTTTAGATCTTTAACCCATGCAATGTTAAATGTTGTATCATGTTGGTGTGTAATATCAACTTTATTTATTGTTCCGAGTATATGCATTGGTGAAGTGTTGTAGTTTTCTAGACTCTGACCTAATATAAATTGGAATAGTAGTATAGGGGATAAAACTCTGAACATTATAACTTGGAAATATAATCTATTGCTAATATTGTAGACTCTACTGGATTCCCTGAAAATGATTTAATATTATCGCCTAAAAGGATTGAATCATTTTCATTTGTTCCAAGGCTAAATGATTTATCATAATAAACTGATGCTGTCGGCAGCTGGGTTAGGGTTATTGTTTCTAGTAATGTTTGATTGTAATTCGCCCATGAGGTGGGTGTTATTACCAGCCCCTTAGCTATATTTCTATTTCTTTGAATAAAGTTAAGCGCTATATATTCCTTATGGGTCTGAATAATTTTAAGTTTAATGTTTTCATTCCTAACGTGTAAACGAATAGCTCGGTTTAATTTATCAAGTGTTAGTCTATTATCAATAGGTGATGATTTTACACCTAGAAGGTTAAGATTAGGTCCTTGTAGTACTAATATTGTCATTATTCTAATGGGAGCATATTCCCTAGTATATAGCCAATAATAATACCAATCAATAGAGCTAGTGTAACAGTCCTACTTTTAGATAATTCGTTAGCATAGCCCTTTTTTATAGCTACACCAGAGACAATCCAACCGATAGCGTTTAATATATAAAATATGGGTATAGATATTACTTTTATAATAAAAGGCCCAAAAAACGGGATTAAGGCTATTAGAGAAGTTATCCCAGTGAATATTTGAGTAAATATCCCAAGCACTACAGTTATTAGGACAACAATTTTTTGATTTATACCATAATCGGGACCGTAAACTAATGCACTGCCTATTAAAGAAAATAAAATGATCCAAAATAAAATTTTCCACTTATAATATGATATTATAGAACTTCTATTCATTTTTATAAACTAAGAATAATTATTCTTTCCATGAAAACTTTCCAATTAGTCCCGCAAGGCCAACAATTGGAATGTAAATAGGTTGTGTCATATTCCATATGCTATATGATAAAAAAGAAATTTTCGTTAAAAATATCCTAGACCCAATAAAAACGACGAACCCTTCAAGTAAAAACTTTGCTGATATTAAAAATAAAGAAAGATTAGATAGGGTTAAAACATAATATAGAATAGATGAATTAGCTAAAAATGCAGACACTAAAAATCCAAAAAAAATAGGGCTAGATCTAAAGTTGTATTTTGAGTTGGATGACCAGCGTATTCTTTGGTTTAGATAACTCCTGACCGTGGTTTTAGGCAAAGTAGTAACAAAAGTGTCAGGGTTATAATTAAAGATAGCACCCTTTATGGATGAAATCTGTTGAACGATATACATATCATCACCTGATAGTTTATTTTTAACTGGTTCAAATCCATCAATTTTATAAAAATCTTCTTTTTTAAAGGCTAGATTCTGACCAGAACCTGAGCATACTATTCCATGAGTTAATAAGCCCCCATTGGCTGCCATAATACCCAGAAAATCTATTTTTTGAAAATCATTAAATATTATTTGAGGGCTTTCCACTTTTGAATATCCTACGACAACTTTACCAGTATCTTCCACAAGGGACGCCATGTTTTTAGCCCAATTTTTTGGTACGCGACAGTCTGCATCTGTAGCAATAATTATTTGACCAATTGATTCATCTATGGCTTTTGTTAGTGCAAATTTTTTAGGGCTCATATCTTGTTTTTCAATTATGGAAATCGTTTTTATAAATGAGTATTTTTCAGCATATTGATCAATAATATCTTTTGTTTTATCTATAGAACGATCATTAGAAATAATGACTTCAAATTTATTTTTATCTATTGATTGGCTTATAAGGTCATCAAGCAAACATGAAATATTTTTTTCTTCATTTCTCACCGCAATGACTACCGATATAACAGGAAGATTAGTATTTAAATTGAGTTGATCTGTTTTGAATAGTAATCCAGAGATAATAATTACAACAAAACAGAAATATATGCCTGTTCCAAATAAAAGAAACAAGTCCATATTATATGGATAAAAATAATCCGGCAATTATAAAATAAAATAATACACCTAAAATATCTATGCTTGTTGTAACAAATGGGCCTGTAGCAATGGCAGGATCTATATCTAACTTTCTTAGTATTAAAGGTATCACTGTTCCGACTGTAGCTGCAACGAGCATAGACACACAGATGCTAAGTCCGACTACTATACCAAGATTTTCATGAGCATTAGAGAATGTGAACCTGGCAAAAAAACCTAATAAAATCCCGTAGAGAATACCAAGTAGAAGACCTACTTTCATTTCTTTTAGAATTAGTTTTATTTCTCCGCCAATATTTACTCTGCCTGTTGCCATTCCTCTAACTATTATTGTTGATGACTGAGTAGCGATATTTCCACCCATGCCTAAAATCACCGGAATAAATGCAGCAAGTGCTATCATATTTTCTAGCATATTCTCAAAGATTCCAATTAAATATGCGGCAATAACACCACCAATCCAGCTAGCAAAAAGCCACGGCAATCTTGTTTTTGCATTTTCCCAACTTGATTTTAACAAAATCTCCCGATCTTTTCCTGCTCCAGCCATCTGTAAAAAATCTTCGGTAGCCTCTTCTCTTATTACATCTACGACATCATCAACAGTAACAATCCCTAAAAGATGAGACTCTGAATCAAGAACAGGAACAGCTAAATAATTATATTGTGCAACAATTCTTGCTACATCTTCTTGATCTGTTTCTGGTCTTATTGAATGTACATTTTTTATCATTATATCTTTTAATGTAGTTGAAGATGGAGTAGTAGTTAGCGCTCTTAATGATATTACTCCAACTAGACGATCATCATCATCTGTTATATAAAGGTAAAAAACCATTTCAGCTTCTTCTTGATCTTGTAATGCTTTAATCGCCTCTCCAGCTGTGATACCTTCATGTAAGGTGAACACCTCTGTATTCATTAATGCACCTGCACTGTCATCTGGATACCCCATTATCTCGGCTATTTCTTCTTGTTCTTCAATATTTAAAAGTTCAATAATTGATTGTGCTTTTTCTTCTTCTAATGCATTAAGAATACCACTTTGGTCATTCGTGGGAGCTTTTTCTATAATTGCAGCTATTCTTTCTAAGCTTTCATTATTTAATAGGTCGTTAACTAAAGCATCATCTAGCTCTGATAAAAATTCAGCGGTGTGTTCATTTTCACTCATTAAAGAAAAAATTGATATCTGTTCTTCATCAGAAAAATATCTAAACACTGTTCCCAAATCTGCTGGGTGAGTTTTTCTTGTTAGCTTAATCAAGTTTGTTTTTGCGTTCCTTCGTAGTAAGCGACGGTATGTATCACGTAGTATATTTATTTCATGGTTAAACAATTCTTTCCGCATATTAAACCTCTATTTTATTTAGACTTTTTAAGCCTATATATATGAAATAAAATCCTAATAAAATAAAAATGGGAGATACATTTTCATTCCACAAATAAATATTTAGAGTAATTTCATCAAATATCGATAATATATAAGCAGTACCATTATTTATACTATGTAATATAATACTAGGGACCACAGATTTAGTTTTCCACGCTAAAAAACCGAGCACAACCCCTAGTAAATATATCTGAATAGTCCAAAAAGGGTTGAAGTGTATCATTGCAAAAAACAAACTAGTTACAAGAACAGCTCTTGTTATATCTTCCCAGTGATCTTCCAGAAATTTTTGTAAAAATCCACGAAAAACAATTTCTTCTCCAATAGGTGCTACAATAACAACTGCGAGAAAAAGAAATACATACCCAATGGTTGATTCAGGTTGCATGATTTGACTCAGGTCAATAATATAGTCAGGAGTAGGAATGATTTGATGAATTATCCTATCTAAAGTATCAAATATTATTAATATTCCTAGACTAAAAATAAACGAATATTTTATGATTTGGAAAGATACTAAATTGATTCTCAAAGATTGGAGAATTGGTTTTTTCTTAACAGATAGATAATAAAGTGGTGGAACAAGTATTATACCCTGCCCTAAGAAAAAAGAAATGTAAATATATAATTTATCTGTTTGTTCAGGAGAGGATGCAGAAATCCCCATGATCATTCCACCTACTGTAAAAGCGGAAATGACCGATAAAATAACGACACCAAATACGGCTCCAATGCTTATTACATTGTTCATGATTATCAGGCTCCTGAGGATTCATTGTCTGGAACTTACACCATACTATTTTTATATAGAAAAGATGATTTTTTAAGGAGATTTTATGTATAATAATTAAAATTATGGTTGTTTTGATAATCAAGTAAGATTATGTTTGTGCAGCATTTTTATATAGAATAAAAAACATTAACCAGCACTATGAGCGGGGCGTCTTAATAGATGCCCCGTTTTATTTATTAGATATTTCTCTCATTAGTATTGATCCAGCTATTGCAACATTTAACGACTCTCCATAACCAAGTTTTTTTATTGAAATAATTTTATTTAATTTATTTTTTATTTTTTCATCTAATCCTTTTGACTCTCCACCCAAAACAAGGACTAATTTTTTATTATAATCTCTATTTTCAATTTCATGTGTTCCATTTTGATCTGCCCCTATTAATAAATATTCATGATTTAAGTAAATTTTATAATCTATATTTTGATGAATATTTAAATATGTATGCGAACCGACTGCGGATCTAACAACCTTAGGGTTAAATGGATCAGCAGAATCATTTGATAAAGCAATATTTTTAATATTAAACCAAGCTGCTGTTCTTAATATGGATCCTAAATTTCCCGGGTCCGATATTTTATATAAATATATCCACCTATTTGAATTTAGGTCTAAACTATGCTTATTTTTCAATTTACAAATACCAAAAACCCCCGATGGTGTAATAGTATCTGACAATTGTTTCATTTCTATTTCAGATATTATTGAATAAGCAATTTTATTCTTATCGCATAATTCAATTATGTTATTATCAGTTGAAATAAAAGATCTAGTAAAAAAAACCTCTTTAACTGAAGCACTATTATCAATATAGGACTTAACGCATCTAATTCCCTCTATTATGTAGAGCTTTTCTTTTGTTCGACCTTTTTTGGTTTTAAGATGGTTAATTTTTTTAATTTTGTTTTGACTAATCATATAATAATTATTTTAATATATAAACACCTCAGAAAATAAATAAAAAACACTTGTAAAGCACTTGGTCGAATCAATTGAACCCGGTAATTTTATTCAAAGCGATGTACAATTTATGAGTAATAAAATTGCAGATATAGATTCTGATATATCTAGTTGGTATACCGAAGTCGTTATAAAAGCTGGTTTAGCTGATTATGGACCTGTAAAAGGCACAATGGTTATAAAGCCTTATGGGTTTCAGCTCTGGGAAAATATAAAAGAAGTTTTTGATAGTATGATTAAGAAAACTGGTCATACTAATGCTTATTTCCCATTATTAATTCCGAAATCATATCTTGCAAAGGAAGCTGAGCATGTGGATGGTTTTGCAAAAGAATGTGCTGTTGTTACTCATACTAGATTAAAATCCGAAAATAATGAAATAGTAGTAGATCCAGAGTCGCAGTTAGAAGAAGAAGTTATAATTAGACCTACTTCTGAAACAGTTATTTGGTCTATGTATAAAAAATGGATACAATCTTACAGAGATTTACCAATCTTGATAAACCAATGGGCTAATGTTGTAAGATGGGAGATGAGGACCAGACTTTTTTTAAGAACATCTGAATTTTTATGGCAAGAAGGACACACGGCACATAAAAACAAAGAAGAAGCTCAAAAAGAAACATTAGACATACTTGAGCTTTATAGGAAACTAGCTGAAGATTTTTTAGCTATTCCAGTTTTCACAGGATTGAAAACTGAATCAGAAAAATTTGCTGGTGCAGATAAAACATATTGTATTGAAGCTATGATGCTAGATAAAAGGGCTTTGCAGGCAGGTACATCTCATAATTTAGGACAAAATTTTGCTAAAGCTTTTGATGTAAAATTCCAAAATGAAGAAAACAAAGAAGAATTTGTTTGGGCAACGAGTTGGGGTATAAGCACAAGACTTGTTGGTGCTATCATTTTAGCACACGGTGATAAAAAAGGACTTCGGTTACCTCCGAAAATTGCTCCCATTCAAGTAATATTGGTACCTATTTATAGGGATGAAAAACAAAAAGTTATTGTAAATGAATATATTACAACAATAATAAAGGATTTAGAAGATAGTGGGATACGTTATTTGGTGGACTGGAGTGATTCATCGCCTGGATATAAGTTTAATGATTGGGAATTAAAAGGCGTGCCAATAAGAATGGAAATTGGCCCTAGGGATGTTGAATCAAATAAGGTGGTGTTAGCTCGTAGAGATAATGGAGAAAAACATTCTATATCAAAAGACGAACTATGTATTAAATCAAATAATATTCTCAAAGAGATTCAAAAATGTTTATTCGATCAGGCTAAATTATTTAGAGACAACAATATACATACGGCCGGGTCCTATGATGAGTTTAAAAAAATAATTATTTCTGGTGGATTTATTAGATGTGGTTGGGATGGTACGGAAGAGACTGAATTAATAATCAAAGAACAAACAAAAGCGACAATTAGATGTATACCTTTTGATGAAGATCCTAATAATCTTACTTGTATATACTCAGGCAAGCCTGCAAAGCATGAAGTAATATATGCTAAAGCATATTGATCCTATTGGGTCAAAATGATTATTAATACAACAGCCATAGTTTTAAAAACGTTTCCATATGGTGAAACAAGTTTAATCTCAAGGTGTTTTACAAAAGAAAAAGGAAAAATATCATTTATTATTAAAGGAGCCCAATCAAAAAAAAATTTGTTATCTCCTTATTTTCAGCCTCTAAGCCACATTCAAATTATTTATAATGAAAAAATGAATAGAGAGCTCCAAATAATCTCAAAAGTTAATTTTGTTAATATTTGGCTGAAAATTACACATTCCTTAAAAAAAATGACCTTGTTACAATCTATTCTTGAAATTACAGATTTTACTTTAGAAAAAAATGATCCACATCCTGAATTATTTAATATATTAATTGAGACTATTAATAATTTTGAAAATGGTAATGTTAAAGAAAATCTTATTTTTTGGCTTTATGAATGTCAACTACTATCTGAAATGGGTTTTGGAATTGATGTGAAAAATAATGAAAATTATAAATATGAAATCCCAAATTCAAAAATTGATGGTGACAGTTTAATGATTTTAAGACATTTGCTAAATAAAAGCATTAATCAGATAAAATTCGACAAAGTTTCAAAAAAAGATAAAAAAATAATATCTAATTATCTTTATCAGCGATTATGTTATCATTTTGATGGCTTTGATCATTTAAAGTCATTTAGAATTGCTAGAGATATTCTAAACAGTGTATAGTAAATATTTTTATTAGGGAATGATTTTATTTTAAATATGTATATTTAAGTCAAATTATGAAATATAGATTACAGTTTAATCCTGCTGAAGCTTCTTACAAGCCTCAATTATTTACTGATGCCATTAAAGCATTAGTATCGATCAATTTTGGTATCTATTTACTACAGTCACTATCAGGTAAAGAAGATGTTTTTTTCAAATTATTTGGGCTGGTGCCAAATTTATTTTTATCAGAGTTAATGCTTTGGCAGCCATTTACATATATGTTTTTTCACGCTCCTTTTTATTCCTCTGTTGGTATATCACATATTTTGTTGAATATGTTAGGGTTATGGGTATTTGGAAGAGAGCTAGAACAAGCATGGGGTAAAAAGAAATTTCTAAAGTATTATTTTATTACGGGGATTGGTTCGGGTTTGATTACATATATTTTCCAAATGAGCTCAGATAATCCTGTTATCGGTGCAAGTGGCGCGGTTTATGGTATTTTGTTAGCATATGGAATATCGTATCCTAATAGAATGTTATATATTTGGGGATTAATTCCTATAAGATCTATGTGGTTAGTTATTATTATGGGAGCAATTGCATTTTTTGGTCTTCTTGGTAATGCTGATGGTATTAGCCATGTAACCCATATTTCTGGCATGTTAATTGGTTATTTTTTATTGAAAAAAAGGTGGCGCTGGCAGGAAATGTGGTTCACAATAAGAAAAAAGACTATTGAATTTCAAGTTCAAAGGCAGGAAGAAAAATCGATAAAAAAGAAAATGATTCAAAAAGATATTGATTCAATCCTAGAAAAAATACAAAAAGTTGGTTTTAGTGGATTATCCGATGAAGAGCAGAGTAAATTATATGAAGCTAGTAAGACAATGTCAAAAGGCGGACAAAAGGATTAGTAGTAAATTTTAAATAAAATGAGTCTTGTATGAAATCAGAATGGGATTTTGGTACTGTTATAGGTCTGATAGCAGGTATTATTTGTGTTTATATATCAATGATTTGGCCTGAGCCTGAAAGAGATAAACTTATTATAACAAAGGGCAGTGGCTTCAGATTTGAACAAGTTTCATGGTTTTTTCAGGCCCAGTCTGTTTTTATTGTATTTGGTGGAGTTTTATCTGCAACGCTTGTAAACTATCCAATAAAAGCGGTTTTAGGTCTTGGAACTGTATTTAAAAATGTCATTTTATCTGAAAAATTCGATTTTACTGGTACGATTGATAAAATTGTAACATTAGCTGAAAAAGCACGTAAAGATGGTCTTTTATCATTAGAAGCTGGTCTCAATGATATCGATAGTGTTTTTCTGAGAAATGGTGTTGAACTTGCTATTAATGAACGTGAATCAAACAGACTCAGAACCTTTTTGTCTATGGATTTAAATAATATTTCTACTCGCCATATTGGTGCACAGGAAATTATTTTGTATATGGCTGCCTATGCTCCAGCATTTGGAATGCTGGGGACGGTCCTCGGTTTAATTATTATGATGAACAAGTTCCAAATGTCAGGTGAAACAACGTCTATTGATTTTAATGTGGCAGATCAGTTTTCAGAACTTCTAACAGGAATGGGGACAGCGTTGATAACTACATTTTATGGAGTATTTTTAGCGAATTTAGTTTTTCTTCCGATTGCGGGTAAGCTAAAAAGAAGGTCTGAAAATGAGCTTATGCTCAAGAATATTGTTTTAGAAGGTATAATCAGTATCCATGGCAGAGAACACCCTATTTTGATTAGAGAAAAATTGATGACATTTGTTGCGCTTTCTGAGAGAAAAATGATGGAAAAGAAAGAAGATTAAATTTGCAATTTAGAAAACAAGTCACGCAGGAAGAGGCCAGAGCAAAGACCACGGCGTGGGCTCTTACATTTGCTGATCTTACCACTCTGTTACTAACATTTTTTGTATTACTGTTAGTTATTCTTAATGATGCAGAGGCTCATATAGATAGGTTGGTTAATATTATTTTGGATGAAACTGAAAGAGAATTGAGACCATTACAGCAAAACAATCTAGTAGAGATTGAAAGGGTGACAAAAGGCATAAAGATTACGTTAACCGGTGCCAAATTATTTAAATCACTTTCTGCAGAACTAAACCCAGCTGCAGACCCAATATTAGTTCAGATTGGTGGAATAATACGTACTTCTACGTTAATGAATCTACATAGACAAAAAAGGTGGAAACCTCTTTTATCTCTGATTGCAAAAACAGAAGACACTCTAAATATTGAAATACGCGCTGAGGGGCATACTGATGATAAGCCTATCCCAATGAATTCTAAATTCAGAAATAATTGGGAACTAAGCTCTGCAAGATCTTTAAATCTTGTACAGCGGTTGAGTGAACTTGCAGAAATGGAACAACACTATTTTTCTGCTCAGGGTTATGGAGAGTTTAGACCAAAACGTAAGATAAAAAATATAAAAGACAAAGCAGAGCTAGAAGAGGCACGTGCAGAAAATAGAAGAGTTGAAATATATTTTGATGCATTCATAAAATCAAAAAACGAAATCCTTGAAAATATTTAGAATTTTTTTTTATATATTTTTTGTTAGCTATTTATTTTTATTATATAATATTTCAGCTCAGACTGACCTTGAAGATATTGATGATCGCACTCAGGATTGGATTTTCGGAGAAGCTCCCGCACCCAAATGGGTTACTGCTCTCATAAAGGGTTCCCATAGTACTCTAGAAGACACAAAATTTATCCTTAGTATCCCAATATCAGAGTCATCTGTGACCTACGAAGCTATTGTTGACAGTAATGCATCATTTAAAAGGGAAGATAATCACCTTATTATTACTCCAAAAGAAGATTTTCATGGTTATATCTTTGTTGATCTAAAACTTGACATGAGTTTTATATTAAAAGTAATTCCAGTAAATGATAAACCTATGCTTGCAGAAATAGAACAACAGTTTATCGAAGAAGATTCAGAGCTTTATTTGAATTTGTTTGCAATAGACATGGACGGTGATAATCTAACTTATGGAGCAACAATAGATGGGAATGGTGTAGTTGAGACTGAAGGAGATATGTTGACTGTTATTCCAAATCAGGATTATAATGGGTCTATTTATGTTACAATTGCAGTTTCAGATGGCCAAGATACTGAGGAATCCGAATTTAATATCCAAGTAGTACCAATAAATGATTCACCAGTACTTGATTCGATAGATTCTAAATCTATAGTAGAAGATAGTTCATTGCGATTATTACTTTCAGCAATTGATGTTGATGGAGATTCTCTTATATATAGTGCTGATGCTGGTAAAAATGCGGAAGTAAAAATAGATGGCAGGCAATTACTTGTAACACCTAAAAATGATTTTAATGGAATAATTAATATCTTGGTTAAAGTTTCTGATAATTTTTTAAGTGATTCATTAAATTTTTTATTAGAGGTTACGCCAATAAAAGATGCACCTGAATTAGCAAAGATAGATTCTAAATCTATAGTAGAAGATAGTTCATTGCGATTATTACTTTCAGCAATTGATGTTGATGGAGATTCTCTTATATATAGTGCTGATGCTGGTAAAAATGCGGAAGTAAAAATAGATGGCAGGCAATTACTTGTAACACCTAAAAATGATTTTAACGGTGAAATAGATGTGTTCGTTTATGTTGATGATGGGTCAACAAAGGAAAAAATAAATTTTCTTTTAAAAGTGACACCGGTAAATGATGCTCCTGTCCTTACTTCAATTATTCCAGATGAAAAACAAGAAAAAATAAATATTCAGATATTGGCCACTGATATTGATGGAGATAGTTTAATTTATAGTGTAAACACTAATGCTAGTGCTGATGTGAAAGTGAAAAATAATTTATTAATTGTTAAACCAAATAAAGATTATGAAGGAACCGTCCCATTAACATTAAAAACATTTGATGGCTCTAGTTCTGTAGACACAAATATAACGCTTATTAATCCTATCCCAGGGATTTTAGCTATAGCACCTCAGTCTATGAAAGAGGACACAGAGCTTATACTAAAACTCACAGCTAAAGATATAGAAGGTGATCGTTATATATTCAAATCAAATGTCAATAAAAACACCATTACTGAAATAATTGATGATAGACTTATTATTAAACCAATAAAAAATTATTTTGGGCCATTGAAAGTATCATTAACTGTTTCAGATAATAAAGACTCAACAAATTTTGATTTTGGTATCAATGTTTCTCCAGTAGAAGATTCGCCGGTTGCTAAAGCTGGTGATGATGTAAAAATTAGTGATGGATGCAATACCAGTTTTACACTTGACGGAACTAAATCTTGGGATCCAGATAATGATGAATTAAAATTTAAATGGGAGCTATTGAATCAAAGTAAACCAACAGTGTTTGACACTTCTGTAGTAAAATATACTTTTTCTGACTCTACTATTGATAGAGATTTTATATTTGTTCTGACAGTAACTGATATAACTGGTTTAAATGATAATGATACTATATTAATAAGTATTATTAATGACAAACCACCTATTGTAGATGCAGGTATTGATTTTATTGCACCAATTGATAAAAAAGTTTTCCTTGATGGATCGGGTTCTAATGATCCAGATAGTAAGATTGCATATAACTGGATCGTTCTTAATAATGATGACATTTCCTTAGACATAATTGAGTCTAAAAAACAATCCCCGTATTTTTTATATCCAAGAAATTTAAATCAAGATAAAACATATACATTTATTTTAAGTGCTAAGGATAATGAATCTTATTGTGAGAATAAAGATACAGTTTTAGTTACTTGTAAAAAAAATGTAGGGGTCGCTAATGATGTAAAATTTGAATTGATAAGGGCAAGCAATAAAGATAATAAAGTTTTTATAGATTTAGAAATAACCAACCAGCAAAACTGGCCATTAGATTTTGCTGCGATTACCCTTTTGAAAATTGAAAATGAAATTAAGCATCAAGGACAAATAGACCCTTACAGAGGGAAGAATACAGTTAAATATGGGATAGAAAATGAAGAGAAAATTGGTGTAGAATTAGTTTATAATTTTGATGCCCCGCCTAAAGAGGTTAGTATAATTTGCAAATCAACAATGGCGATTTCAGGAGATTCAGTATTTTTCAAACAGGGTTTTTAATTTAGTTTTCGATGACTTTAAATATTTTTTCTCCTGGTTTGACCATTTTGTATTTTTCTCTAGCAATTTTTTCTATATAGTCTAAATCATTTTCTATTTTACTTTTTTTACTCGCAATTGTTTCTCGTTCTTCTCTTAACAATTTGATATTAGCCTGTATTTTTCCGCGTTTCTGTTTGATTTTATATAGTTTTAGTAATCCATGATCACCAAAAATAAAAACAATAATTAAACTTAGGCATATTAAAAATACTAAGCCCTGAAGGAATTGCTTTTGATTTGTTACTATAGATTTAGATTTACCTCGTTTATAAAATCTTTTCATTTATTACTACCCAACACTTCTATAGTAGCAAGTTTGGTATTGTTACCTAATTTTTCTTCAATCCTTAGAAGTTGATTATATTTAGATACTCTATCACTCCTTGATGCAGAACCTGTTTTAATTTGTCCCATGCCCATGGCAACAGAAAAATCCGCTATAATTGTATCTTCTGTTTCGCCCGAACGGTGTGATATTATTGCTCCATATCCGACCTTTTTTGCGAGCTCTACTGCATGTATAGTTTCTGTAATTGTTCCAATTTGATTTAGTTTTATAAGTATGGAATTCATTGATTTCTCATTGATTGCTCGTTGTAATCTATTTATGTTCGTAACAGTTAAATCATCTCCGACTATTTGAATATTTTTGCCCAATTTTTTATTTAATTTACTCCATCCTTCCCAGTCGTTTTCACCTAAGCCATCCTCAATTGATATAATTGGATATTTTTCAATTAGTGTATTTAGGTAATCAATCATTTCATCTGACGTATATGTTTTATTTTCAGATTTTAAATTATATAAACCATTATCATATAATTCACTTGCAGCAACATCTAGAGCAATAAAAACCTCTTGTCCCGGCATATACCCAGCATTTTTTATGGCTGTAATTATTATTTCAAGTGCTTGTTCATTTGATTCTAGATCGGGTGCAAATCCTCCTTCATCACCAACTGAAGTATTAAAACCTTTTTGAGAAAGTTCTGATTTCAACTGGTGAAAAATTTCTGTTCCTATTCTGAGTGATTGAGAAAAAGATTTTGCCCCGAATGGAAAAATCATAAACTCTTGAATATCTACCGTATTATCAGCGTGGCTTCCACCATTTAATATATTCATCATCGGGACAGGCATTTTTAAATTATTATTTGGAGATAAATATTTATACAAGGGGCAATTGTTTAATTTAGCTGCTGCTCTAGCTGAAGCCATTGAAACACCAAGTATAGCATTTGCACCTAATCTTGATTTATTTTCTGTGCCATCAAGGTCAATCATTGTGTTATCAATTTTTGATTGATTATTTACATCTAAGCCTATTAAGGTTTTGTTTAATTCACCGGTTACATTTTTCACTGCATTAATAACACCCTTGCCCATATATCTAATATTATCTTTATCTCTTAATTCGGCGGCTTCATATTCACCAGTTGAGGCGCCTGATGGCACGGCTGCTCTACCTATTATATCATTTTCTATTAAAACATCAACCTCAATAGTGGGATTTCCTCTAGAGTCTAATATCTCTCTAGCATGGATATTTTTAATGTGAGAATTCATTGATTCAAGTATAAAATTAAGCATTAAAAATTAGATTTGATGATGTCTGATAAACAACCAATATAAACTTGCAATTCATTATAGGAACAATTAATGTGCGAACCTGTTTAATAATTTCATGTTTACTGTAAAGAAAATTTCTAAAACAAACCATCAAGCTTGGGATAATTTTGTAAAAAAGGCCAACAATGGTACAATGTTTCATTTAAGGCGATTTTTGAGCTATCATCCCGATGATAGATTCATTGATCATAGCATTGAGTTTTATAAAAACAATAGACTATTTTCTGTTTTCCCAGCAGCTGAATCTATAATTAATAATAAAAGATTTTTGGTTTCCCACCCTGGGTCAACTATGGGTTCATTTGTTACCTCAGAAACCCTTTCAATTAGCAATTCAATGAAATTGGTTGAAACACTTATTCATTACGCAACTCAAAATGGATTTGATGGGATTAGATTAACGGTACCGCCATTGTTCTATTATAATCGCGCATCTAATTACCTTGATTATTCATTATTAAAAAATGGCTTTGAGTATTTGAAACGCGAAGTAACCAGCACATTGTTTATTGAACAAAATGAGGAAAGTATCTTAAAAAAATTCAGATCATCTCATGCTCAAGCAGTTAGAAAGGCAGAAAAAATAGGTGTTGTGGTAAGAAAAACAAATCAGATTGAAGAATTTTATTCTATTTTAAAAGAAAACTTAAAAATAAGACACGGAGTAGAACCTACTCATACTTTGGAAGAACTTTATAAGCTTATCGATATTTTTCCTAAATCTATAAATGTTTTTGGAGCATTTTATGAAGGGGAGATGATAGCTGGGGTATTAAACTTTTTAGTAAAAGGCGATGTGGCACTAGCTTTTTATATTAGCCATAAAGAAAAGTTTCAAGACCTGAGGCCATTAAATCTTTTATTTTATTATATTTTTAAATGGGCTCTTAATAAGAATATAAAAGTATATGACTTTGGTGTTTTTACTGTAGATGGAGAACCAAATATGGGGCTAGGTAGATTCAAGGAAAATTTTGGAGCAAGCGGTATTTTTAGAGATACGTTTCAAATCATATTATAAAAAAATGTCTATTAAAAGTTTAGGAAAAGAATCATTAATCTATGGCACTGGGCATGTAATTGCCCGTCTAGTTACATTTTTTCTTTTGCCAATTTATACTCATGTTTTTTCACCTGAAGAATACGGAATAATATCTCTCGCATATGCATTTATGGGTTTCTCTTTAATGTTTTATCGTTATGGAATGGACACCGCATTAATGAAATACTCTGTTCAATTAACTGGGGAGGATAGAATTAGTTATATTTCTTCGATTTATATATTACAATTATTTAGTGCTGTAGTTTTTTCCGCTACCCTCTTTATTGTTAGAGATTATGTTTCTGAACCAATTCTAGGAATAAAAAATCCAGATTGGATCATTATTATTTCCGGAATACTTATATTGGATAACTTGTGGAATCATCATGTGCTATTACTTCGCGCAGAGAACAAAGCCACGCCCTTTATATTATTTAATCTTGGCAATGTCATTCTGACAATGGTTTTTAATATTATATTTATTACTAAGTGGAATCTTGGTATTGAGGGTGTTTTGTTGGCTAATTTGTCAGCCTCCAGCATTATTTTTATTTTATCTCTACCGGTCATTATTAAAAGGATATCTTTATTACAGGTAAAATCAAAAATAATCGAAAATATTATCAAATTTGGTTTGCCATTTCTCCCCGCTGGAATATTTACAATGATTATGGAGCTTTCAAATCGATATATCCTTGACTGGCTTGAAGGAACTCACGCTGTTGGATTATTTTCTGCTGGATATAAATTGGGGATATTTGGTCTAATTATTGTCATGGGGTTTAACATGGGCTGGACACCTTATTTTTTAAAACGAATTTATGAAAAAAATGCAAAAGTCGAATTTTCTTATATTGCTTCTCTTTTTATTGGTTTTCTTGGATTTGTAGTTTTGGTAATATCTATTTGGGTACCTGAAATAATTCGCTTTAATGTTGGGTCAAACTATCTAATTGGAGAAAAATTTTGGGCGGCTGAAAATATTGTTTCAATAGTTTTAATTGGTTATTTATTTTTTGGTTTTTATGTGATTCAATTGCCTGGTGTTTATGCGAAAGAAATAACCAATTGGATACCCATTTTTAGAGCTATTGGAGCAATGACGAATATTGCTTTAAATATTTTTTTAATACCTAAGTATGGTGTTTTAGGCTCTGCGTGGGCAACTGTTATTGCTTTTTTTATTATGTCACTATCAGTTTTTATTAAACTATTTAATATTTATTATGTTAAATACAATTGGTTGGCTTTGTGTTACCCCGTGTTTTTCATGAGCGTAATTTTTTTCCCAATCGATTCTTTATTTTTTCGTTTTCTTATTGCCATCGTTTATGGAATTGGGTGGTACTTTTTGGCAATAAACAATAATGAAAGAACAGTTATTAAAGGATTTTTACATTGATAACAATCGTGTCATGTTCCCACTATCCTGATGATGAAAGGATTTATCACAAGGAAATAAAAAGCCTCGCGGAAAATAATTATAAAATAAATTATTTTACACTTTCAGATTCAGAATCAAATTTATCTAATGAAAAAATAAATCACATTAATTATATGAAGTCAGAATACTCTATTAAAGATTACATTAAATCCATTGAAATAAAATTAATAGATATCCCTACCAAAGTCATACACATTCATGAACCCGAACTGTTTTCTCTTGCGATTAATATAAAAAAAATATTTGGTGCAAAAATTATATATGATGTTCATGAAGATTATCCATCTATGATATATACTTTTTCTAGGTGGAACTCATTTATAAAATACTTAAAAGCAAAATACTGGATTTTTAAGGAAAGATTATTTCTTTCATATGTAGATGAAATCATTATTGCAAGTCCCACAATAGTTAATTCTGATTTCAAATCTCTAGGGCTTAACCCAACTGTATTGGAAAATTTTCCATTGCCTAAATATGTAAAAAAGATAGACTTTAACTCTAAACTAAAAAACTCTCTTATATATCATGGAAATTTTGGACCAGAGAGAGGTATATCTGAGTTAATTAAAGCAATGCCAATTGTAATTAAAAAAATCCCAGATATTTCTTTGTCTTTATATGGTGTTTTTAGGACAAAGAAATATGAAAGCGATTTAAATAGATTAATAGATCATTTAAAATTAAGAAACCACGTACACTTAATGGAGCATATTCCACATAATGATATTTGGGGATATTTGGAAAAACATAAAGTGGGTATAATCCCATTTAATGATAATCTTCTTACTCAAATTAACACCCCTACAAAGCTTTTCGAGTTCATGGCTGCTGGTTGTCAATTGGTAATGCCTAAATTATCACCAATAATGAAATATGATATTAGGGGAGCAAAATATTTTAAATCTGGAGATATTAATGGATTATCGAAAGCAATACTAGAGGCCATAATTGATATTGATGAAAAAAACATCCAGTATAATCAAAATAATATTATTTCTAACTATAACTGGGATAAAAATCAATATAAACTAATAGATTTATATAACAGGGTATTATCATAAAAATATTATACATCTCCCCAGAAAATACAGTGGGCACAATGAGCTTATGGAAGAAAGCACATGAAATGAATGGGAATAAATGTGATTTTATTACTATGTATCAAAATAAAAATCAATCTGATTCGGGCATTTGTTTAAATCTTCCTCTAATATCAACTAGCCGGGTGTATTTAAAATATAGACACTGGTACTACAAATTTTATAGAGGAGATTTAGGTGACTATAAAGAAAAAAAAGGTTACCCACCAATATGGAAGCCCAATTCATTCATTGAAAGATTATATTTTATAGTAAGAGATTGGGTTTGGCATTTCTACATTAATAAAGCTATAGAAAAATATGATTTATTTGATTATGATATCTATCATTTTGAATGGGGGCTTGATTTATATAGAGATTGTAGGTTTGCTAAAGTATTATCAAAAAACAAAAAACCAATTATTTGTACTTATCATGGTCAGGATATGCGCACTCGGGGAGTAATCCAAGATATGGATAAAATCAGCGAGCTAAATCTCACTAGCGAAGTAGATTTATTATATAAACATCCAAAAATAAATTATTTATTTCTTCCATTTGAAACTGAAATTTACAAGGTAAAGAAAACGGTTTCATTTCCTATTCGTATATGTCATAGCCCGACAAATAGATATTATAAAGGCAGTGATGATATAATAAAAATTTGTAGAGATCTTGATAATCGTGGTTTAATAGAATTTGTACTAATTGAAAACAAAAAACAGAACGAAGTAATTGAAATTAAAAAATCTTGCGATATATATATTGATCAGATTCATAATCGAGGTGGATGGGGTTATGGGATGAGTTCTGTTGAGGCTCTTTCTATGGGTTTAGTGTGTTTGACGGAATTAGTTGAAGAATACCAAAATTTTATTCCTGATCATCCATTTGTTATGGTCACTAAAAAGAATCTGGAGAAAAGAATATTGGGTTTAACCCAAAACATAGATTTTTTAATTAATAAAAAATTTGAAAGCAAAAAATGGGTTAAAAAACACCATGGGATTGATAGCGTTTCGAAATCCCTATACTCCTATTATGAAGATAAATCATGGATAAAATAATTTCGATTGATATTGTTATCCCCTGTTACAATGTCGAAGAAGTAATAGAAAAATGTGTACAAAGTTTATCTTCCCAAGTATATCCAAAAAATAAATTTCATTGTTATTTTGTTAATGATGCTTCCACTGATAAAACGGCAGAGATTTTAGATGGGTTTAATAATTATGAGCATATAACTGTTATACATCATGAAGAAAACTTAGGCTTATCTTCAGCAAGAAATACTGGTATTAATAAATGTAATGCAGATCTTATTGCTTTCTTAGATGGTGATATGACTGTCAAAAACAATTGGTTAGGATCATTTTTACCATATTTTAATAAAAATATTATAGCAGTTATGGGGGACAATGTTCCACCAGCTGATATAAAATTAAATCCAGTTGAAAAATATTATTTTGGTAACCTTAGGGGAGCTCGTCAGTTTAATGATGGTGAAAAAATATCATTTCAATATATGCTATATGGTAATGCGATGGTTAAGCGTTCTGGCTTAGTTAAAAGTGGGTTATTTGATGAAAAAATAAATCAATATGGTGGAGAAGACACAGATTTATCAGCGAAAATGTGGAATAAATATCCAAATTGTTTTATTTTTTCAAAAAAATCAAACTCAATTCACTTTCATAGACGTACACTTAAAGAATTTTGTTCATCTATGAAAACATATGGCGAATATAATCTACCCGTATTAATTAACAGATATCCACAGCATAAAACTAAATTTGGTGCAGATTGGATATACTCAATAAAAGGATATATTTTGTTTAATAGTGTATTATCGAGGCTCGTTAAAATAATTTATTTCATTTTTCCATTGCAAATTCTTATAAGGTATATGGTTTCAAGTGCGGTGATAGATGGTGCGAGAAATTCAGGTAAATTTGGAAATAGGATTAATTAAATATAAATATTGGAAATGCTATTAATCTTTGTAAATTCGCTTCGAGTAAAGGGTTGACCCTGGTAAAAACTACATACCAATGGACAATCAATTAAAAAAAGAGTAGAAATGGTTTCTACTTTTAAATTAAAAACCAAACCAAGGAGGTATTGGCATGGCTGATGTAAATGCAACCGTACAGAATGCTGCAGCTGGAATTGTTGGCGTAATAAAAGCGCTTATTGTGCTATTTGTATTCGTTAACATTATTTATTCTACAGGATTTGATCCAATAGGTGGAATAGTAGACTTAGTAAATACATTTCTAGATGGCGGTTTCGCTGGTCTACTTGCTTTGCTTGTCTTTCTCTCGTTTCTAGGATAAATAATCAATTAGGCCAAAAAGAAGTTTTATATTTAAAACTTCTAACACGCCTTTTGACAGGAGGAAAATATGCTCAAAGGTGGATTTGAAACCCTCAAC
>CAZYDX010000030.1:0-23173 GCA_964646455.1 uncultured bacterium
AATCATTAGGAGTGGCAGTAGGTGAAGACCCCTCCACTATTGAAGATGTTTATGAGCCATATTTAATAAAGCAAGGATTCATGCAAAGAACCTCTAGGGGTAGAATAGCTCAAAAATCTGCGTATGAATTACTTGGTAAACCAATAAAAAATCATCAAAAGGATTTATTCAATGATTGAAAAAAAGAAAAAATATAAACTTGGAGACTTTGACTATGCGTTGCCAAAAAAATATATCGCACAGTATCCTGGTAATAAACGTGACCAAGCTAAATTAATGGTGGTAAACCGAGAGACAAAATCAATAGAACATAAAAAATTTAGTAACATTGTTAACTACCTAAGGAAAAATGATTTATTGATATTAAATAACACCAAGGTTTTTCCTGCCAGACTATTTGCTACAAAAGATCGTACTGATGCGAAAGTAGAGGTTTTTTTACTTAGAGAGTTAGCACAAAATCTTTGGGAAGTTATGGTTAGGCCAGCTAGAAAAGTCAGAATAGGTAATAAGCTGGTTTTTACACCAAAACTTATGTGTGATGTGATTGACAATACTGTTTCTGGTGGAAGGGTGGTACGTTTTGAATCTGAAAACCAATCAGAGCTTCATGATATTATTGATCGTATTGGAACTTCACCTCTCCCACCTTATATAACCAGAGATCCAGAGCCTAGCGATAAAAAAAGATACCAAACCGTTTACGCAACTGAACGTGGTGCTGTTGCAGCGCCTACAGCTGGACTTCATTTTACTAAAGCATTAATAAATAGACTTGAAAAGAAAGGTGTAAAAATAGAATATATTACTCTTCATATTGGCTTAGGAACCTTTAGGCCAGTTCAGGTAGAAGATTTAAACAGGCATCAAATGGATTCTGAATATTTTGAGGTATCTCCTAAAACGGCTATGGCAATCAATGAAGCGAGAAAAAAACATAGAAAAATTGTTGCTGTTGGTACTTCTACAATTAGGGCTTTAGAAACTGTTGTGGTTTCTGGGTTTATGGTTTCTCCAAAGCGCGGATGGACAGATAAGTTTATTTATCCTCCTTATGAATACAAAATGGTGGACTCAATGGTAACAAATTTTCATATGCCAAAATCCACACTTATGATGATGGTAAGTGCTTTCGGTGATATCAACCTATTAAAAAAAGCATATAGAGAAGCAAAAAAACATGATTATAGATTTCTAAGTTATGGTGATGCAATGATAATTATTTAAATTCAATAATAAATGAGAAAATTTGTTTAAAGTATCTGCAATTATACCAGCAGCTGGGACTGGTTCTAGATTTGGAGGGGAAAAACAGTTCAAGGTTTTAAGGGGGCACCCTCTTTGGACCCACACATTAAAACCATTCATAAAATCAGATTTGATTAATGAATTAATTTTTGTTCTTCCTAAAGAATCCATACGCATTATTCAGTCTTCAGAATACTACAAAGTATTTTCAAAAAAAAAAGAAATTAAACTAGTTCCTGGGGGGCTGAAACGTAAAGATTCAGTTTTAAATGGATTGTTGTCAACAAAAAAGACGAATAATCTTGTTTGTATCCATGATGTTGCTAGGCCATTAATTAAAGAAACTCTAATTGATAAAGCCATAAATGGATGTAAAGATTTTGATGGTTGCATATTAGCATTACCAAGTATTGATACTGTCAAAATTGTACATGAGAACATTGTTCATAGCACTATAGATAGAAATAGTGTTTTGATGGTTCAGACACCTCAAGTATTTTGGAAAGACAAATTGATAAAAGCGTATAAAGAGAATATTGAGGTTGAGGTTACCGATGAAAGCACTCTTATGGAATTGATGGGTTATTCAATTAAAGTAATTAATGGTGATATAAATAATTTAAAAATTACCAGTAGAATCGATGTAGAGATTGCAAAAATAATAATGGAAAATATATTACATGATTAAGACTGGAATAGGTATTGATGTGCATAAATTAGAGAAAGATTTACCTTTATTTATTGGTGGTGTAAATATTAAATCATCTTTAGGCTCTGTTGGTCATTCTGATGGAGACGCATTAATTCATGCAATTGTTGATGCTCTTTTAGGAGCAATAGGAGAGGGAGACATTGGAAAACATTTTTCTAGTGATGATAACAGGTGGGAAGACATACAAAGCGAAGTTTTTTTATCTGAAGTAAGGAAAATTTTAGTTAAATCTCAATACCAAATATCTAATATTGATTGTACAATAATTTTGCAAAAACCAAAATTGCAAAAATATATTTCATCTATATGTAAAAATGTTGCAAAAATACTAAATATTGATAAAGACCAAGTATCGATTAAAGCGACTACAACTGATTATTTAGGATATATTGGCAAATCAAAAGGTTGGTCGGTTCTTGCAATAGCAACAATTTATAATAATGATGAAAACTGTAGTTGTTAATTCAAATGCAAAAGTAAATATCGGATTAAAAATCCACGGTAAAAGGATTGATGGGTATCATGATATAACAACAGTTTTTCAGGAAATCAATCTATTTGATATTATTACTCTTTCAAAAAATACAAAAAATTGCAATTTTAATTCCAATGTAAATTGGTTAAAAAATGATAAATATAATCTATGCATAATTGCTTATGAAATAATGAAAAACAATTTTGATATAAGTGGCATAGATATTGATTTAATAAAGAATATACCTAGGGGTAGTGGTTTAGGTGGAGGTTCTTCAAATGCCGCGAATGTACTAAAAGGTATAAGATTATTATATAATTTAAAGATTTTAGATCGCGAGCTAGAAGAGATTGCAGTTAAGATTGGTGCTGATGTGCCATTTTTTATTCGAGGTTCAGCGCAATTTGGAGAAGGAGTTGGAGACAAGCTTACACCGTTAAAAACAAAGATTAATGGTCATTACTTGATTATAATACCCAATATAGAAATTGACACATCTTGGGCGTATTCAAAATTTAAAAAGGGTTTGGATAGCTCTTTGCCGTCTATTAATTTCGCCAGCTTATCAAATGAAAAGACTATTGGTCTTGATAGGCTAAAGTTTTTTGAGAATGATTTTGAATCAATTGTAATTCCAGCATATCCAGAGATTGGGGAAATAAAAAAAGCATTACTTGCACAAGGTGCAGAGTTTGCCAGTCTGTCGGGTTCAGGCTCGACTGTGTTTGGGATATTTAATGATGATGCTATTTTAAATTATGCATTTTCATATTTTTCTCCAACATACAAGACTTTTATTGCAAATCCACTCTGACTATGTCAACTTAAATTAAAAAATTGGGGCGTCGTCTAATGGTAGGACACCTGGTTTTGGTCCAGGCAGTTGGGGTTCGACTCCCTACGCCCCAGCCATAAAAAAATAAAAAATGGAAAAAAAATTAAAAATTTTTAGTGGAAGGAGTAATCCTCTTCTAGCATCAAAAATTGCAAAATCAGCGGGTTGCAAATTAGGTGAAATATCTATAAAAACTTTTTCTGATGGAGAAATATGGGTTAAATATGAAGAAAATATCAGAGGGTGTGATGTTTTTTTAGTTCAATCAACTAATGGCCCAGCTGAAAATATTCTAGAACTAATTTTAATGGCAGATGCTGCGGTTCGTGCTTCAGCAAGTAGTGTTTCTATTATTATACCTTATTTTGGTTATGGAAGACAAGACAGAAAAGATCAGCCTAGGGTTCCAATATCATCTAGAGTGATGATTGATATAATTACAAGTATGGGAGCAGATAGAATTGTGACTATGGATTTACACTCTACTCAGATACAAGGGTTTACTAGAATCCCGTTTGATCATTTATATAGTAGAATGGTTTTATTAAAGACCATTCAGTTGATGGGTTTCGACCCTGAAAAATCAGTAGTCTTGGCGCCCGATGTGGGTTCTGCTGCCATAAGTCAAGCATACGCAAAGCGTTTAGAGATGCATTTTGCTTTGATTGATAAAAGAAGATACGCGCCAAATAAGGCTAAAGTAAGTCATTTAATTGGTGAACTAGATGGTATGGATGTTCTTATAATTGATGATATGATTGACACGGCAGGAACAACTGTCAGTGCAGCGGAAGCAGCGATCAATAAAGGTGCAAAATCTGTTACTGCAATAGCAACACATGGCGTATTATCTGGCCAGGCAATTAATCGACTGAAAAATGCACCTATAAAAAACATAGTTGTAACAGATACAATACGAATAACCGACGAAAAAAAATTAAACAACATGAAAATTGTAACAGTTGCAGATGTATTTGGAGCTGCAATTAAAAGAATACATAAGGGTGAATCAGTGAGTTCACTTTTTGAATTTTAATTAGGAGAAATAGTGATGGGTGCATCTTATTATAAATTAGATATTGAAAACAGAAAAGTTGTTGGTAAAAAGGCGACTAAAGATCTTAGAAAAGCTGGGAAAATACCCAGCGTTCTATATTTTAAGGGGGAGGAGCCTATGCACCTAACTGTTGAAAATAAAATATTGTATAAAGCCATGAAATCAGAGCAACGGATTTATGAGATGGACATAGATAGTGAATCGCAGTATGTGATGATTAAAGAAATACAATACCATCCTGTTACCGATGAGGTTATACATGTGGATTTTATGCGTGTTCGTAGATCTGAAAAAATGACTATATCAGTACCAATTATATTAATTGGAAAATCAATTGGTGTAACAGAAGGCGGCATTCTTTCTCAATCACTAAATCAAATTGAGATTAGTTGTTTTCCTACAAATGTCCCGGAGCAAATTGAAGTTAATGTTGAGCACCTTGTAATAAATTCTTCAATAAGTGTTGCTGATGTCAGTATAGATGATGAAGATATTGAAATATTAAGTGCTCAAGATTTAAGTATAGCCTCTGTAAATGCTCCAAAAGAGGAAGAAGAACCAGTAATATCTGAGGAAGAGTTAGAAGGTGAAGAAGGTGAAGAAGGTGAAGAAGATGCTGATGAAAAATCTGTTGAGGGCGATGATAGTTCTGAATCAAAGGAAGATGAGTCAGGGGACTCTAAGTAATTTTGATTGCATTTGTAGGTTTGGGAAATCCTGGTGATAAATATGCAGACACAAAACACAATGCTGGTTTTTGGATATTAGACGAAATGGCAAAAAGACATAAAATTTCTTTTAAGGTTGGTAAGGGTGATTATACTCTGGCTACTAAATCAAATAAGTTTCTGCTTTTTAAACCGACTACAGGTATGAATAGAAGTGGTTACGCGGTTAAAGATATATCTAATGTTTGGAATCTCATTCCAAAAGACCTTTGTGTTATTCTAGATGATGTTGATTTGCCGCTAGGGTCTATAAGAATAAAACCAAAAGGTGGGGATGGTTCACATAGGGGATTACAAAATATAATATATTCTTTAAACACAGATGAATTTCCTCGTCTAAGATTTGGGATTGGGACTGATGAAAAAATGCGGCCGGCAGAAGATTATGTTCTAAAACCTTTTAATAGTAAAGATAAAAAGGCTTCTACTGAAGCAGTTAAAAAAGCTGCTGATGCATTAGATGGTATTTTATTTAAAGGTTTGGATAAAACAATGAATACATTTAATTCATAAAAAATGGAGAAAAATTAATAATGGAGAATATGAATAATAAACTTTCGTTAATTATATTATCTGGAATTATAGCTATGGTGTTTTCTTTTTGGAAAACCTCATGGATAAATAAACAAAGCCAGGGGAACGATCGTATGAAATCTATTGGTGCTAGTATAGCTGATGGAGCAATGGCCTTTCTCCGCGCAGAATATCGCATTCTTAGCGTTTTTGTTATTGCTGTGGCATTTATACTTGGATTTGCAAATTCAGGAAGAGCCGATTCTAGCGCAATGATTTCATTCTCTTTTGTTGTTGGTGCTTTTACATCTGGATTGGCAGGGTTTTTAGGAATGAAAGTTGCAACAAAAGCGAATAACAGAACGACTCATGCAGCTGAAACAAGCTTAGCAAAAGCTCTTAATGTTGCCTTTAGTGGTGGTTCTGTTATGGGCCTAAGCGTTGTTGGTTTAGGAGTATTAGGCTTAGGTAGCTTATTATATCTTTATTCATATATGTATGGATTTGATGATTTATCAGTTTCTATGGTGTTGAATATATTATCTGGCTTTTCATTAGGAGCTTCATCAATTGCACTTTTTGCAAGAGTTGGTGGTGGGATTTATACAAAAGCAGCTGATGTAGGAGCAGATTTAGTAGGGAAAGTGGAGTCAGGTATTCCTGAAGACCACCCTCTTAACCCAGCAACTATTGCTGATAATGTTGGAGATAATGTTGGCGATGTAGCAGGTATGGGTGCGGATTTATTTGAGTCTTATGTTGGTTCAATTATTGGCTCTATGGTTTTAGGGTCAAGTATTCTTGTTGCGGGAGGTTTCGATGTGAACTTTGTTTTACTTCCTTTATTTATTGCAGCATCAGGTATTTTAGTCTCAATTATAGGAACATTTATGGTTTCTGTAAAAGAAGGTGGAGACCCGCAAAGAGGGTTAAACCAAGGAGAATTTGGAAGTGGAATTATAATGGTTGGGGTAATCTATTTATTAATAATAAATTTTTTACCTGAAAGCTTTACTCAACAAGGAGAATACTATAATAGTACTGGTGTTTTCTATGCAACAATAATTGGCTTGTTTGGTGGTTTGGGGATTGGAAAGATTACCGAGTATTATACTGGCACTGGGAATAAGCCGGTCAAGTCTATAACAGAACAGTCTATGACTGGGCCAGCCACAAATATCATCGCCGGATTATCAGTTGGGATGGAATCAACAGCGGTACCAATAGTTATTATTTCTGCTAGTATTATGGGAGCATATTATTTTGCAGGATTGTATGGGATTGCTATGGCTGCATTAGGCATGTTAGCTAATACAGGAATACAATTAGCAGTAGATGCATACGGACCAATTTCTGATAATGCAGGTGGAATTGCAGAGATGGCTGAACTCCCAAGTGAGGTTCGTGAAAGAACAGATAAACTTGATGCTGTCGGTAATACTACTGCAGCTATAGGGAAAGGCTTTGCAATTGGATCGGCTGCGCTTACAGCGTTAGCACTTTTTGCTGCCTTTATGGTTAAGAGTGGTATCTCAAGTATTGATATTTCAGACCCTATGGTTATGGCCGGTTTATTTATTGGTGGGATGTTACCATTTTTATTTTCTTCCATGGCTATGAGTGCTGTCGGTCGTGCAGCTATGGCTATGATTGAAGAAGTCCGTCGCCAGTTTAGAGAAATCCCAGAATTAAAAAAAGCTTTAGAAACAATGAATTTGAAAGAAAAAGAAGATTGGAATGATAAAGACCATGAAGTGTATAACGATGCGCTGGGTAAAGCTCAACATGGGCGTTGTGTAGAAATTTCTACCGAATCTGCGATAAAAGAGATGGTTGTTCCTGGCCTTTTAGCAGTTATTACTCCGGTTATTGTAGGGTTTATTCCTGGATTGTTTGGTAGTAGCCAAGGTCCTGAAATATTAGGGGGCCTTTTAGCTGGCGTTACAGTCACAGGTGTGCTCATGGCTATTTTTCAATCGAATTCTGGTGGTGCCTGGGATAATGCAAAGAAAATGATTGAGGAAGGTACAACTGTAAATAATCAAGAATTAAAGAAAGGATCAGATGCACATAAAGCGGCTGTAGTTGGTGATACAGTTGGTGATCCATTTAAAGATACATCAGGGCCTTCGCTCAATATATTAATTAAGCTTATGTCGGTAGTCTCATTAGTAATTGCACCATTAATTAAATAGAATATTAAGGAGTTTATATGCGCTATTACGAATTATTATATATTGTTAATTCAAATTTCGAACGAAAAAAAATTGATGAAGCAATGACAGAAATTGATAGTAGAATAAAAAAAACAAAATCAAAAATTATTAATCATATTATTTGGGGTAAAAAAAAGTTAGCATACCCGATGCATGGTAATAAATATGGAACATATGTATTAGTTCACTATCAAGGTGGTGATAAACATAAATTAGATGATTTTGATTCTTGGTTGAAGCTTAGTGATCTAGTTATTCGTCATATGATTGTGCGATTAAAGGCAGAGCCAGATATACTAGAAAAAATTGATAATGAAAAATTAGAAGAAGTAATAGATATTAAATCTGATAAAGATAATAAGGAGCCTAGTGGTAATATAAAAACATCAAATGAAAATAAAGATGGTAAAAATAAGGAGGTAGAATAATGGCTTTCCAAACAAGGAGGAAATATTGTTTTTTTAAAGAAAATAATATTAGTGAAGTTGACTATAAAGATGTCAAATTATTAAAAAGGTTTATAAATGATAATGGTAAGATTATGCCTCGTCGAGTCACCGGGACAAGTGCAAAGATGCATCGTAAGGTTGTTAGTGCCATAAAACGAGCTCGAACAATAGGCTTAATGCCTTTTATTGATAGTGGTTCTGAATAATATTAGTGAGGTGAAATCATGGAAATTATTTTATTAAGTGATGTTGAAAATGTAGGTAAGTCTGGTGATATAATTACTGTTAAACCAGGATTTGCGAGAAATAAGTTAATCCCCCAGGGACTAGCACTTAGAGCTTCTAATAGAAATGTTGCCCTAGCTAAAGAAAAAAAGAAAGCAGCTAGTGTTAAACTTGAAAGAGAGACCCAAGCATTGGAGCTTTTAGCCAAAAAATTAAGTAATGTTGAAATTACAATTGAGGTTAAGGTCGGTGAAGAAGAAAAAATGTTTGGTTCCATCACAAATAAGGATATTCACAAAGAATTAACTGCAAAAGGTTTTGAATTAGAAAAAAATCAGATATCTATTAAAGAGCCTATTAAAGCGCTAGGTATTTTTCATGCTAATGTAAAAATAGCAAAAGATATTACATCTGATGTAAAGTTATATGTAATTCAAGGTTAATATTTAGTATAAATATATAATGTTTGCTGAAGTAGCGCTTTCTATATCTACATTTCAATCTTTCACATATAAAATCCCTAGTGATTTAATATCCAATCCTCAGATTGGATTACGCGTTAAAGTTCCTCTAGGCAATCGATCAGTAATTGGTGTGATTATTTCAATAAATAAAAATGCAAATTATGATGGTGATATAAAGTTTGTTTCTGAAATAATTGATGATGTTCCAATATTGACCAAGGATTTATGGGAACTAATAACTTGGATAAGTTATTATTATATAACACCAATTGGGAAAGTATTTAATGCCGTTTTCTCGATTAATATTTCAAAAAACTATTCACCTCAAATGAACTGGTATGCTCAGTGTATTAGTAGCAACAATCGAATTAATATTGAAAATTTAAAGAAAAATGCTCCTGTGCAATTCAATGTATATAAAAAAATAGAGCAGGCATCACCAAATTTGTTAAAAATATCGCTATTGAAAAATATTTGTTCTCACCCAATTTCAATTTGTAGATCACTTGAATTGAAAAAATTGATAGTAATGGTTAAAAAAGAAAAAGAACATAAAATTGATAATTTTTCATTCCAGGCTGGCAAAAAAAAGATTCGCTATAACTCGGATCAAAAAAAAGTAATTAATGAATTGAAGGAATCAATTGATTCTAAAAAGTTTAAATCGCACTTATTGCATGGAGTGACAGGGAGTGGTAAAACAGAAATATTTATTGAAATAATAAAAAGAGTTATTAATCAAGGTAAATCAGCAATTATATTGTTACCCGAAATTTCGTTAACACCTCAAATTGCGGGGCGCTTTAAATCTGTTTTCGGTAGTCTAACAACTTTATGGCACTCACAATTAACAAAATCTCAACGATCTTCCATTTGGTTGAAGATTAATAATGGTGATTATAAAATAGTTATAGGAGCAAGGAGTGCAATATTTTCACCTTTGAAAAATTTAGGCTTAATTATTGTTGATGAAGAACATGACTCATCATATAAGCAAGATTCTCCATCCCCAAGATATCATGCAAGAGATGTAGCAATTATGCGTGCTAAAATTGAAAAATCTAATATTATTTTATCAAGTGCAACGCCCAGTCTAGAAAGTTATTATAATTATCAAATGGACAAGTATAATTACCTAAGTCTTCCAAATAGATATGGGAAAGCAATTTACCCTAGAGTTAAAATTGTTGACCTAATTGAAGAAAAGGAAGAGTCGGGGAAAGGGAATATAGTTATATCAGGTGCTTTACTAGATAAGATTGAAAATAAACTTTATAAAAATGAGCAAATATTATTGATTCAAAATAGAAGAGGTTATTCTCCTTCTGTGCGGTGTTCAGATTGTGGAGAAATGGCAATGTGTTTAGCTTGCAAGACACCGTTTACTTATCATAAGTATGAAAATAACCTTAAGTGCCATATATGCGGTTATATTGAGATAGAATCGATTCATAATTGTAAAGAATGTTTTAGTGATAAATTTATTTATATTGGAACTGGCACTCAGAAAGTAGAAAAAATTTTAGAACAGACTTTTCCTCAAGCTCGTATTTCAAGAGTTGATCAGGATAGTGTTAAAAAAAAATCAGACATGGTGAAAATATTACAGTCATTTTTTAATGGAGAAATAGATATCTTAATTGGTACTCAAATGATTGCAAAAGGTTTAGATTTTCCTGATATAACTTTAGTTGGAATAATTAATGCTGATTTAGGTCTTCATATGCCAGATTTTCGTTCAAGTGAGCGCATTTTTCAGTTAATATATCAGGCTGCTGGAAGATCGGGAAGGGGGAACAAAGAAGGAGAGGTAATAATTCAAACATATGATAAGGAAAACCCAGTGATTAAAGCAGCAGCTAAATTAGATATAAATGAATATTATAAAACCATACTAGATGATAGATTTATACTAAAATATCCACCTTATAGTTGGATTAGCAAAATAGAATTTGTTGGTCCTAAATCCAAATCAGTATTAGCCTTATCAAATAAAGTCAGACGTAATTTAGTTAACCAATTTAATGGACTAAAAATATTGGGTCCATCTGCATGTTTTAAAGAAAAAATTAATAATAACTATAGGTTTCAATTAATATTGAAATCTTTGAAAAAATATGATTTTAATGGCGAAAAATTACATTTTTTTATTAATGAAAATTTTGTGAAACATAATAACTCCGGTCATGGTTCAAACAAAATTCATATACATGTTGATCCAATATCAATGATATGAAAAAATTTGTTTTTTTGATTTGGGTTTTTTCTTTAAAAGGACAAACGATTTCGCCAAGTTTGTTTTCGTGGTTTTCTGCTTCAAAATTATCGTATGCTGGAGGAGGGAGTTTGATTTTGACACCTAGCTCTAGATTAGGAAATGCAGCAAATGCAGCAAATGCAGCAAATGCAGCATTAAGCCGAAGTTTTTCCACATCATTTGTTTTATATCCAGCAGATATACAAGCTCAATCTGTTGCTCTTTTGATACCTCAATCAAATAGATTAATTACAGCTGCAATTAATCATATTTCTTATGGAGTTTTTAAAGGGTTTGATGAAAATGCAATACCAACAAATAATTATAATTCGAGTGATACATGGTTTAGAATAGTTTATTCGGCTTTATTAAAAAATATTCCAATTCGCTATGGAATATCCAATCAATTATTATTGTCAAAATTAGGAGACTATAATTTAACCAAATACTATTTTTCATTAGGAGCAATATGGGAAATAAAGAAATATAAAACAGATATAGGACTATCAATTGATGATATATCAATAAATAAAGATTCAATTGATAAATCACCCTTAAAATATAATCTTGGCCTTTCAAAGTATTTAGCTTATTTACCGTTGAAAATTTCATTAGACTATGTATCAATAAATAATTCTAAATATAAAGATTATTTTATCAGTGGAATTTTTTCTATTTCAAAAAATCTTAGTCTAAGCTGGGGGACATCTACAAAAAAATATAGTCAAGATACAAAAGAAAATGTCATTAATACTGTTTTTGGTTCAAGTGGAATTGGTATGACTTATAAAAATAATGAATTAAAGGTTGGCTATGGATTGTATTTTTATGGTACAGGTGGATGGACTAATGGGTTAGATCTTAGTATTAATTTTTAGAATTTATAATGAAGCATATTTTTTTCTTTAGTTTTTTTATAAATATTTTATTCTCAAAAAATGATTATCCATTAGTATTAATTCATGGTTTTTTTGGCTGGGGAAATGATGAAATGGGTAATTACCGTTATTGGGGAGGGTATAAAGATATTCAAAAAATGTATGAAGAAAATGGATTCACTGTTTTTAATGTTTCTATTGGGCCAATATCGTCCAACTGGGATAGAGCAGTTGAAATTTATTATCAGTTGAAAGGTGGCCAAATAGATTATGGTGCTGGCCATTCTAAGAGATATGGTTTAGTTCAAAAACCATCTGATAAAAAATATAAAGGTTTATACCCTAAATGGGATGAAAACCATCCTGTACATTTGATCGGACATAGCATGGGCGGCCAAACAGCTCGAATGTTACAGTTCTTATTAGAAACAGAATTTTTTGAAAATGATACTCTAAAAATAAAAGAAAAATCGAAATTATTAGGAATGGCAAGAAAAGGATGGGTTGCTAGTATAACCTCATTAGCAACACCTCATGATGGTAGTACTTTGGCAGATATTGTAACAAAAACATTTCCTTTTGTGCAGTATTTCATTGGTTTGGCAGGCGTTGTAGGAACAGATTATTATGATTTTGATCTTAGTCAATGGGACATAAATAGAGGGTCAGATGAAACATGGTCTAATTATGTGCAAAGAATGAGAAAACATAAAGCTTGGGAAACCAAAAATATTAGTTCTTGGGATTTAAGCTTAGATGGAGCGGCAGAATTGAATGGGTTTTTAAATGCTAGTCCTGATACATATTACTTTTCTTATACTTTTACTGCTACAAGTAAGAATCAATCAACAGGGTATCATACTCCCAATAAAGACGTTTTTTTACTTATACGTTCAAGAGCAAAACTATTAGGGTCAAAGATTATATTTAAAAAAGATGGGAATGAAACAGATTCAACATGGTGGGAGAATGATGGCATTGTTAACACAAGATCAATGAAGGGCCCCACTACAGGACAAAATGGTCCTGATTCTATTGTCCCATATGTAGAAACTGATCCCCTTATGCAAGGCCAGTGGTATACATTTGAACCAATAAAGCTTGATCATTATCAAAGCGTAGGCCATATGATTTCAAAAAATAAAAGACAAGAATTAGACTCTATTTATATAAATCATGCTAGATTGTTATTGTCTTTAACTAGATACTAAACTTTTAAAAAGCTTAATATAATTGTAATATACAACTATGAACTACGGTGAGTTTTTATCCTCATTTTTAATTGATTTACAAAGATTATTTAGAATGGAATTGTCGACTGCAGATTTGACTATAAGTCAAATTTTGGCAATTATTTCAATACCTGATAGTGGGATAGAAATGTCTGAATTATCTTTGGTATTAGGATTGGATAATAGCACGGTAACAAGATTGGTAATTAGGTTAGAAAAAAAACTTTGGGTTGAAAGACAAAAAAGTCGAATAGATCAAAGAGCAGTCAAAGTTTTTTTAACAAATAAAGGCCTTAAGATTCAACAGAATATTGAGAAAAAAATAGATGGTATTGGTGAAAAAATTAATTTAAAAATTAAAGAAGATGATAAAGAAATCCTTTTGAATTCACTCTTTTCTTTTCAATGGACACTAAAAAAACTATTTCTAAAAAAATAAGTCCCAATAAATGAAAGTATCAACATCAATATTATCTTGGTTTGATATAGATAAAAGAGACCTACCCTTCCGAAAAAATAAAAACCCTTATAAAGTTTGGGTTTCTGAAATTATGTTACAACAAACAAAAGTTGAAACTGTAATACCTTATTATAATAATTGGATAAAAAAATTCCCTGATATTATTTCTGTGTCAAGGGCTAAAGAGACTGATTTATTAAAATCATGGGAGGGATTAGGCTATTATGCTAGGTGTAGAAATTTTTATAAAGCAGCGAATATTATCTGCAATGATTATAATTCAGAGATACCTCAATCTTGGGATGCTTTTCGTAATCTTCCAGGCGTAGGAGATTACACTGCAGGGGCTGTTCTTTCAATTGCCTTTAATAAACCATTTATTGCTTTAGATGGTAATGTTAAACGGGTAATGGCCCGAGTTACTGGCAGAAGGAAGCTATCTAAATACAATATTAATTTAATTAAAAAAATATTAAAAAAATGGTTAGATAATAATAGACCGGGTGATTTTAATGAAGCAATGATGGAAATTGGTGCCTGCATTTGTACCCCTAGGACTCCAAGATGTGATGCTTGCCCAATTAAATCAGTATGTGTTGCTTATCATAGTGGAAACCCTCTTAATTATCCAAAAAATATAAAAAAGAAAAGAGTTCCTAATTATACATTTGTCGGAGGACTTATTAGAGATCATAATAAAATTTTAATCCAAAAAAGAAATCAGAAGATGCTATTGGGGCTATGGGAAATACCAAATAAACAAATCACCCCAGGTAAAGTTATTAAAAAAGAAATAAAAAATTATATTATGAAATACTATGGGCTTAACATTCTGGTAAAAAGAAAGTTAGGTGTAATAAATCATTCTTATTCACATTTTAACATGACCCTAGTTTTATTGGATTGTGTTAAAGATGGGAGCATAACAAGACCTCAAAAAACATATAAATGGATTAAAAAATCTGAGGTTGTAGATTATTCTTTTCATAAAGCAAACCATAAAATATTTTCTCTATTTAAACATGATTACTGGGTTATATAAAACAATTGTTTCTTTAGTACTTTGGCCAATTTGGTTTATGTATCTAATCATTATATTACCAATATTTTTGATGTTTATAATTTTAGTTAATAAACAATATTTCCATTATTTCTTAAGGCCCATGTCATTTTTATTTTGTTTACTTGGTGGTCAAATAGTAAAACAGAATGGGAATATTCCTAATCCCCAAAATGGTCCTTATTTATATATTATAAACCATGAATCTCTTTTTGATCATTTTGTTATTGGACAATACATAAAACATTATGTGACTGCTATTGCTAAGTATGAACAATTCAGATATCCTTTGTGGGGGGATGTTGCAAAATTTTATGGAGTGGTCCCTATTGATAGATTAAATACAAGTAAGGCAATTAGTAGTTTAAAAAAGGTTGAAAAAGAAATAATAAAAAATAAAATTTCGTTTATAATTGCGCCAGAAGGGACTCGTTCAAAAAATGGTAGTTTGGGAGAATTTAAAAAAGGAGCTTTTCATATAGCAAAAAATACAGGAGCAAGTATTGTTCCTGTAATTATTAATGGTGCCTATGAAGCAAAAAATAAATCAGATTGGCGTTTAACACCTGGTAAAATTAATATCTATTTCTCTGATATTATTGAGCATGATTACTACGCTGAAATGTCTATCAGTGATCTTAGAGATTATGTTCGTGAGAAGATTAAGGATTTTGTAGATTAGTAATAATATGCAGATATTGAATTATAATTCTTTAGAGGTCGTTCAGATATTAGTTTCAGTGTTTTTTTCTATAGTATTTTTCCAATCTGGCATAGATAAAATTATCGACAGGAAAGGCAACGTTGATTTTTTTAAAAACCATTTTAAAAAAACTCCTATAAAAAGCATTGTTCCCTTTATATTAACAACATTAACGATTTTAGAACTAATTGCTGCTGGATTATGTTTTTTTGGCTTTTGTAGCAGTCTTTTTTTTACAAACACCGATTTTATTTTTTATGGACTAGTTCTTTGTGGTGTTGTTTTATTATTATTGTTATTTGGTCAGCGAGTTGCTAAAGACTATATTGGGGCTGCAGACATAACAATATATTTTATTTTATGTATTTCGACTATCATGAGTTTCAAATAAAAGGACAATTATTATGGATAAAACCATATCGTTAGATATGATTAAATCATACCAGGAAAATTTCAATTCAGACCCATCACTTAAATTATCTCGGAATGCTGCTACACATAATGAAGTAATAGACCTAGCAATGGACTGGGATAAATATAGAAGAATTGATCATACTTTTTCTCATCAGGTAACTGGTGAAATGAAAATAACAAATCAAAGGTCAAGTGGCCGGTGTTGGGGTTATGCAGGTCTAAATCTTTTTAGGATATATCTAGGGAGAAAACATAACCTTAGAAATTTCGAATTTTCGCAAACGTATTTTATGTTTTGGGATAAATTAGAAAAGTCAAATTATTTTTTAAATAGTATAATTGAAACAGTTGATAAAAGCTGGGATAGCAGACTTGTAATGCATTTGTTAGATAATCCAATTCAAGATGGTGGGCAGTGGGACATGTGGGTTAATTTAATTAATAAATATGGTGTCGTACCAAAATCTGAGATGCCTGAAACATATCAATCAGGTAAATCAATGAGAATGAATCAAATGATTACCAGAAAGTTAAGAGAGTTTGCTAAAGAATTAAGAATATCAATTAACAATAAAATAAGCAAAGAAGATATTCTTATATTAAAAAACAAAATGTTGTCGACTGTTTATAAAATGTTAGCCATCCATCTTGGAGAACCTCCTAAATCATTTACCTGGCAGGTGAGAGATAAAAAAAAGAAATTCAACCGTTTTAAAAACTTAACCCCATTAAGTTTTTTTCAAGAACACGTTGGTATTGATTTAAGTGATTTAATTTGTTTAATCAATTGTCCAATGTCAGATAAAGAATATAATAAAATATATAGCGTAAAATTTCTTGGCAATGTAGTAGAAGGAAACCCAATAAGATATTTAAATATTGACATAGAAGTCTTAAAAAATTCTGCAATAGACTCAATAAAGAATGATGACCCGGTTTGGTTTGGATGCGATGTTAGTAAATATTTACACCGGTCACATGGAGTAATGGATACAGGATTATTTGATTTTAGTTTGTTCTATGGTACAGAGTTCCCATTAGATAAAGCAAGTAGATTAGAATATGGTGAGAGCAAAATGACACATGCAATGTTGTTTACTGGTGTTGATTTAGATTCAAAAGGAAAACCTAAAAAATGGAGAGTGGAAAATAGTTGGGGTGAAAGAAATGGAGAAAAAGGTTATTATATAATGTCTGATGAATGGTTTGATCAATATTTATATGAAGTTGTTGTAAGTAAAAAATATTTACCAGCTGAACTTATTAATAAATATGAAACCCAAGAGGCAAAGTTGTTGCCGCCATGGGACCCTATGGGTGCTTTAGCTAAATAAATTTATTATAATAAAGGAATTAGATGGATAGTAAAATATATTGGCTTTTTGCTTTTGTGGGTCTTTACTGGGCATATTGTATTTTTTGGGGAATTAAAGGTGCTCGCACATCCAAAACCTCTGAAGATTATTTTGTTGCTGGTAGGTCCATTGGTACTTGGGTGTTTGTACTTGCTGCAACAGCCACTAGTTTTTCTGGATGGACTTTTGTTGGACATCCCGGTAAAATTCTTACTGATGGCTTGCCATATGCTTTTGCTTCTTTTTATGCTTTGACAATTCCATTTACTGGTGTTTTATTTTTAAGGAGACAGTGGATACTTGGGAGAGCGTTTAACTATATAACTCCTGGTGAAATGTATTCAGATTATTATGGTGGGAATGCTATTAGAGGATTAACAGTATTAGTAGCTTTTTTGTTCTCAGTCCCTTATTTAGGAATTCAACTTCGTGCGTCTGGAGCATTATTTAATGTATTAACAGATGGGATGATATCGACTAATATGGGTATGATTCTATTGTCTACTGTTGTGGTAATATATGTTGCTTCAGGCGGTTTGAGATCTGTTGCTTATGTTGATTGTGCTCAAGCAGTTCTACTTGCTTTGGGGATTATTATTCTGGGAATCATTACTATAACTTGGATTGGTGGCTGGAACTTGTTTACGCAAGGCATTGGTGATCTAGTTAGAAATGATCTTATGCAAGGCAAGCGAATAACTTTAGAGGGGTTTTCCAATAGGGTGTCTATGCCAGGTTCTATTCAGCTTGTATCATCGGGTTCAGCAGCAACTGGTGGAGTTTGGACTGGAATGATGTGTATGACCTATATGTTCGCACTTATGGGTATACAGTCTTCACCAGCTTTTTCTATGTGGGCCTATGCTAATAAAACATCCAAACCTTTTCGTTGGCAGCAGGTAGTTGCATCATCATTAGTTATTGGAGTTATATTATTTACCTTTACGATAATTCAAGGACTTGGTGCTGACGTATTGGTTTTAAATGGAGTTTTTGATAGCATATCTGACAGCAATCTTGTTCCTAATTTAATTAATCTGATGTCAAGCTCTGCTCCCTGGCTTGTTGGCCTTCTTGCAGTATGTGCTCTTGCAGCGATGCAAAGTACAGGTGCGGCTTATATGTCAACATTTAGTGCTATGATAACCAGAGATTTATATAAAAATTATTACAATAAAAATGCAACTGAATCCCTCCAAAAACTTATTGGTAGAATATTTGTAGTTATTGTAGCCATAGCAGCCTTAGTTGTAGCTATAATTTCAACTGATGCTTTAGTTATGCTTGGAGGACTTGCCGTTGCATATGGCTTTCAGATGTATCCAGCTCTTATTGGCAATCTATATTGTAGTTGGATTTCTAGAAGAGGAATTATATTAGGTTTAATAACCGGCCTTTCGGCTGTTACACTTACGGATAAAATGTCTGGTTTATTTTCTCTTCCATGGGGCGCATACCCGCTTACAATTCATTCAGCAGGGTGGGGGATGTTTTTCAATGCAATTTTTACTTTGGCTGGATCATATTTTTTCCCAGATAGTAATGATAGGATCATTGAAAGAAAAAAGAGGCATGCTTTTTTATCCGATATTGCTGGCGTTCCAAATAAAAAGAAAAAATTAATACCATTAGCATGGACATTGGTTCTTATTTGGTTTTTATTTGGGTTTGGACCTTTTGCTACCATAGGTAATAGTTTTTTTTCTAACCCTAATAATCCAGTGACCTGGGCTCCTTTTGGACTGCCCTCGCTGTGGGTATGGCAATTATGTTTTCTCATTTTTGGAATTTTTGTTATGTGGTTTCTTGCTTTTCATATGGAATTTTCGAAACCAATATCTCCAGTTAATGTAGAAAAATTATCTAAAAAACATTTTAAATAAAATGAATATAAACTTCACATTTTCTTTCTTTCTGGATTAAGAATAAATATATTTAAGCTAATGGATACAAATAAAAAATTAGAAACAGATTCCTCATCTATTGATGATATAGATAAAAAAATTCATGCAAACCAAGTTTTATACGACCAGTTGCACCAATCTTTAGTTGATGAAGTTGTTGAAAGCGCTGAGGAGGGCAGGGGAGAAAATAATAATAAAAATCAGATTGATGGTTTAGATAATACTTTTTTTACAAAACTCACTGATTATTATCAATCTAATGAATTATTTCGATATGCTTTATGGGGTTTTGCAGCAGTTCTTATTGCAACTACAATATTAACCATAATTGAATATCCTTTATTTAGTGGCAGTGTTAAGGATGATGTTGGCGATGGTTTCATGTTTGGTGGTTCAGAGCCGAACTGGATAGATACGTTCTTTCATACATTTTGGTGGGCGGTTGTAACATTTACAACTGTTGGTTATGGAGATGTAAGCCCTGAAACTCATTTAGGAAAATTTTTAACTATAATCATAATGATTTTAAACTTAGGCATTGTTACAATGCTTACAGGTGCTGTTTCCTCAGTATTGGTAGCGGCACGATTGAAAGGAGATGATAAATTGGATGAAACTAAATATCATGGACATTTAATTATTGCGGGGTGGAACCCTGCGGTTCAGTCAGCACTACGGCTGATTGAATCAAATGAAGATTCAACATCTGTTGTGATTCTTATAAATGAAACAGAACCCGAAATTATAAAACGAGCCGTGTCTGGGTTTGATCGATTAGACATTACTCATTTATCTGAAAATTTTACCCAAGAAGGAGTATTAAAAAAGGCCTTTATCGAAGAATGTGAAACTTTTATGATTGTCCCTGATGAGTCGGGTTTATTACCTAATGAGAAACCTGATGAAGATAAAACAGTGCTAACAGCATTAACTGCGAAATCAATACTAGAAGATATACAAGTAGTAGCTTATATCCTTGATGAAGAATATATCTCGCATCTACATAGAGCGAATGTTAATGAAATTGTATTCCCTGATGATCATATACCTCATATGTTAGCTAAACATGTAACAGATCCTGGTGTCCCACAATTATTTGATGAATTGATAACACAAGAAGAGCAGGATAAAGGTATTCAAGTTGTTTCTATTCCTAAGGGGCTAGTTGGATTAACACATAATAAAGTTTCTGCTTACTATAAGTTTAAGCATAAGTGGTTACTTGTTGGATATGCTATAAAAAAAGCAGGATTTAGCCTTGAAGAACAAATGGGTGATAGCGGTAGCCCAATAATTAGGGATATGATAAAAGAACAATTAGATAGTGCAGGTATAAAACTAACAAATGATGAGCATGTAATTGTTGAGATTAACCCGGATGATGAGTATATAGTTGATGGAAAACATAGAGCATTGGTATTGAGGTAAAATTATGAGTGTTAATGCAAAACAGATTAAAAAAATAAATTATTTTAGCAAAGTGCCAGAAGATCTTTGTTCTGAAATAGCGAGAGCTGTTGAACCAAAAAAATGTTCCCCTGGGACAATTTTACTTAAAGAAGGTGAGACTGGTGATACAATGTTGCTAATTTTTCAAGGACAGGTAGAAGTATCAAAAAATATGATGGTCAAAACCTCTAGTGGCTTTACAATGTCAACCAAATCAATTATTAGGTTAGAAACCACTGACCCATCACCATCAAATTCTCCAATATCAGATCCTACAGTATCTGTAGTAAAAGCTCCTGCGTTTGGCATTGGTGAGTTTTCACTTGTACTTGATGATGCAAAAAGGACATCCCATGTTACTGCAATGACAGATATTGAGTATGGAGTATTAAGTCTAGAGGATTTTTCAATAATTGTTGAGCAAAACCCTTCTATAGGTGGTCCAGTTTATTTTGAAGTTGCAAAGTCTGCAGTTAATAATCTAGCGACGGCTACACAAGATATTTCTAACCTTACTCAGGCATTCTTTTTTGCTTTGACCCGGTAATTTAATTTATAAAGAATGTTTTTCTACGTGTATTAATTTTAATTTCTAGGTCACTTATTTTTTTCTTTTCATCTGTAGTTTGATCATTTTTCGATTTTAATTTATCTAATTCTAGTCTTAAGAATTGGACATCGCGATCAAGCTTTGCTAGTCTTTCTTTCATCTGGGTTGATAATATTTTTTTAAAATCATCAATTTTTTCACTATCTGGGGAATAATAGATATTTGTATTTCCACGGTCTGTATCTTCCCAGAATGTTGGCCCGCTAAATTTTATTCTATTGTATAATCCTTCCATTAGATTAAGATAAGTCTGATCATCAAAATACGCTAAATCATCAAGCACATCGGAAACAATAGTTTCAGCGAAATCAAGTTTTTTAATTTTAATATAGTGCAGTGCTAATCCAATCTGTAGAACTCGAACACCATTATTCACACTCTGATCTAAATCATCTTTTGGATAATCAGGTGGATTATCAAGTTGTAGAATCTCTTTTAATAAATGTTCTTGGAGTTCATTGTCCCAATCATTTTCTGATATTAAAATAGAAATTTTCTTTAGTTCTGTTGTTAATACATCTACTATAAAATATAAAGAAGGGTTGTTTGCCGCTTGTTTATAGATTTCATTACTATAAAACTTAAAATAGAAATAACCCTGTTTAAGTAAATCTGTTTTTTTATGATCAACGTAACCTTTTAATAAAGCTGAATAATGAAACGCCAGATTATATAAATTTCTTGGTTCGTTATTTCTTACCGCGTGCTTAATAGCGAATCTCATAAATGTATTGAACCTAATATTAATATCTGTAATTAGATCTTCCTGATTAAGCTCTAATGCTAGGATTCCAATCGATGAAATCTCACTAGCAATTAAAGAGGCTAGTTCATATTCTCCATTCTCCATTTTTCTTATGTAAGCATTACCCATCATTTTAAATGATTTAACCTCATAGAAAGTTTTTCTTTTTTCTAAATCGTTATACTGGTGCTCAATATATGTTCTAAATGTTGGATTATTCCGAATTGTATTCGTTGCTGTGAAAAAGATAGAATCATATGACTCTTTATTTTTCATATATGCCCTAACCGTATCCCCAACACTACGGATGATTTCTGTTTGTGCCTCTTTAAATGAAATATATTCTAACAAATCATCAAACTGATCAATAGTTGACATAAGTTGGTGCTGGTAATATTCTACAACATCATTATTTCTCATTGCAATATGAATGGATTTATTTTTCAATCGATTTATATCATCAATATTTAGCGAGTATAATTTTTTAATTACATTATCTGTTTTCGAATACAAAAGAATATAAAATATATAAGGTAGAGAGAGCATCGATGAAACTGGCAAATAAATATAAGTATTAAGAATTACGCTAGATAATCTTTCCATTGGTCCAAAATAATACATAATTATTGATGCATGAATGGAAGCAAGAATTAAGAACCAAATAAATAGAAGGCTAACCCAGTCTTTTACAAATAAGTCCATAAGTTTTGGTGTAGACTCAGCAGCAATCGCAATTACAATAATAAGTGTTCCAAGCACAGTTGCGAGTACACCGCCCCAAATCTCTGGCGCAAATGTTAGGTCTACAGCATCGTGAGTTTCTTCCCCCAGGCCAAATAAATTTTCAATTTGTAAAATGATATCTGGATAAAAATGATGAAATAGGATATCACTGATGATAACTACAAAAAATACAATAAATAAGGATGCAATAGATCTGTGTTTGTTTATGGTACTTATAATATTTGCAATTAAAATAGTTATCTGATTATTCATGCTTTCCTAACTGGTTAAACTGTGTAAATAAAACTACGATTATGTAAACTGTTTTTCAATATCGAAGAATATATTAAAAATGCAATTAAAAACCGTCTTTTAAGGCTAAAAAAAGAATAATCTATTTATTGAGTTTTAGTTGACCTTCACACTAACAGATGATAACTTTGTTGTCGCTCAGTCAGGGT
>CAZYDX010000031.1:0-22806 GCA_964646455.1 uncultured bacterium
TGAATCCTGAATCTCATACTCAACATTAACCTGAGGGTTAAATGGGTTTGGGTAGGTCTTTCTAATATTTATAAAACTATCCATAGGATACAACTGGTCACTTTCTTCGGTTCCAACTGTACCGGCACTTGTAAAACGTACCGCATCGAAAACAACAAAAGATCCAACTGAGCCACTTCCGACATTATCACGCAGTATAACGCTACAGTTTGCTCCGGCAGGAAGATCAAGAGTGGCTATAGTTGAGAAATTATCCGTGTTAGAGGTTTGGTCATATGTTACCAGTGTTTTCGTGCTAAAACCAGACTCATTTTTTACATAGATCTCATAGACCGCTTCTGTTACAGCATCTAGTCCACTAGGTATATATACATCAATATTATACTCTCCGCTCTGCTCAAGCTCAGGAACCCAGATAGCGTAGTGCCTGCTTTGTAAGGAATTTACCGTGGAAGGTGCGATCCAGCTATCACCCTGGTAACCGACCGCCATTCTGTCCCACACCGGTCCATAATAACGCTGAAACCCATTGTCATTATCGTCAACGACCCATGAAGATTTCCAGAGCCACTCGCTTCTATTCCCTCTGAGACTTTCAATTGGGTCTAAGTCTGTACCCCACCAACCAAATGGATCTACCGCATAGCTTAATTGCTCGTCAAAAAAATACGAGTCCTTCCTTATTTCAAAGTGCAAGTGAGGCGTCTGCGCACAACCAGTATTACCCGCAAAACCTAGTGTATCACCAGTAGCTACTGTCTCACCAACAGCAACATTTAGCGGAGGTTCTAGATGCAAATAACAAGAAAAATGATCGGTTCCTGGGTGGGCCAATATGATTATCCCTGTGTTACCATTAGGCGATATACCCCCGGGACATGGATCTGCACCAGGCGAAAAAGCAGACCAGATCACGTACCCGTCAGCAGGGGCTAGAATAGGTGTCCCTGCCGGCATATAGTAGTCCACTCCCGCGTGGCCATCATAGCAGGCTGAGCCCTGGTCACAATTAGGAAACATAAGGTCATCTGTTAGATTTACCCCGTCAAATCTCCTAAAATTTCCATCCGTGATATTTGCAGTAGGATAGTGATGGTCTACATGATTCTTAAGATCATACTGCACAAAATCCGGCTTCGCATATGGCCTGATCTCTAAGAATGGGGTCTGCCCAGATAAAAAACATATTCCAAAAAATAGATAAATAAAGGGATGGCTTTGCATTATTTAATGAATCATTTATAATTATTTAAGTACATTAATTATTATAATAGAAGCTATTCATAACTATCTTAAAATAAAATTAAACAATAACACAATTTCAGGAGTCTAGCTCAATGATTAATAAATATTGGTTTTTCCATATTCTTCTAGTTACCGTTCTTTTCTCTACGGACATTGATAGCTCATTCAGCGTAAAGTGGCAGACAACACCATGGGGTAGCGGAGGACTATATCCGGCAGGCCCTCCATGGAGTATGGTGGGACCTTTTGACTTTGACAATGATGGCTTTGGTGATTTTGTTGCAACGAGTGCCTACACGGGTCAGTTCTGTAATGATGCCATGCACTACGAGGCAACCGCAGATGATTCGATTGCCTTAAAATGGGTATATACATTTTCTACTCTGAGCTGCACCTACGATAACTATAGCAGTGTAGCAGTTGGGGATATCGACAATGACCAAAATCCAGAGATACTGGCTCTGATTGATACAAAGCCTGGCGAATCAGGTCAAGATGGACTCCAGATATTTGAGTGGAATCCGACAACGTTATCTTTTCCAGAAACACCTACCGCAACCTGGAGCATGCTCCTAGATAGTGTCTGGGAAGCTGGGCAAATACTAGTTGAAGAGATTGATGGTGATGGAAACCAAGAGATTATTTTATCTGTTATGGATGGGCCTTGGGGTTCAACAGGCTCGAGCAGATTAATGATCATTGAACTGGAAAATAGTGACCTTACTAACCCTATCTGGAACATCGAATACGAAGATCCTGTTACAACCAACTGGAGCGGGTACAATATATCAGTAGGAGATTTGGATCAGGATGGCAAGAAAGAGATATATACTGTCGCCTATGAATACTATCACATAATTGTATATGAGAACTCAGGCAATCCTGATGAGTATGACTACCAAACCGACTTTTACGTTACAAACGAAGTTGCAGAACGCGCAAATCAGAGTATTGTAATAACAGATATAGACTCAAACGGTATAAATGAAATGTTTGCAGTAACATCCGGGACAAACTCACTTACAGGAACACTGCTTACCCCTGGATACTTCTACTCAGTTATATGTTCTACCCAGGTGGACTCTCTAACCTTTGAAAACTTTCACTACCTAGCAGAATACCCAGGCGGATTGAGGCAACTTAGCCTGGGAGATGCAGACCAAGATGGAAAACCAAATCTATATATCGCTGGACATTATAATGAGGCAATATTTGACTGGGAGTATAATGGTGGAGACCTACAAAATATTGATAGCTACAGTGAGACAGTAATTTTTATGGATGATACCACAGACAATTTTACACCTAATAATGACCAGGGTAAGGTTAGAGTTGCAAAGTTATTTTCTGGAGACATAGATAATGATGGCAATGGCGATGTGGTTTTCAGCTCAGCGAGTTTTGCTACAGATAAACCGCAATTATTTATGATTGAGCATGAGGAGGAGGCTGTTGTTGTTGCTGTTGATGAAAATAATCCTAATATATTCCCTAATAAACCCAGCATAGAACAAAACTACCCAAATCCATTTAATCCATCTACCTCTTTTCATTATAATCTACCTAAGTCTGGAATTATTGAACTAACCATAACAGATATTATTGGTAGAAAAGTAATTACACTGGTAAAAGGTCATCAGAGATCAGGAAACCATAATATTCTTTGGACAGGAAATGATAATATGGGAAACAAAGTTCCAAGTGGAATATATTTTTATAATCTAAAAAGCGAATCAAGTATAGTAACAAAAAAAATGACTCTTTCAAAATAGGAAAACAATATGACCTTAAACAGATTTAATAAATCCATAACATTTTTCTACAATATTTTATTTGCCCTTCTATTATTATCAACTAGCATAAATGCAACTAACTGGCCTACAAAATCCTGGTTAAAAAGTGACCCCCTATCATCCGGGATGAACCGTGACTCTTTAGTAGCATACAGTAACATTTTAAAAAGTGGAGCCCTGGGGTATATCGATGGTATGCTCATAACACGTAATGGAGAAATTGTTTTTGAGGAAAAATATTCTATTAATTATGACTCACTTTATCGTCAAACCAAAACATCACCAGGAAAGTACAATTATTATGACTCGAACTGGCATCCGTATTATAGAGATACAAGGCTTCACACAATGCAGTCAGTCAGCAAAAGCTTTACCTCAACCGCTATTGCTATCGCGAATAAAAATGGTGACATACCAGACCTAAATGCAAAGATCATGGACTATCTTGATGAGTACCAATCAGCAAGTCCAGATACTAGACGTGATAATATTTCTATCTTAGATGTTCTAAATATGTCAACAGGTATAAAATGGGATGAGTCCTCCATGGCATACACTGACCCAAGTAGTAACTGTGTTCAGATGGAAAAAAGCTTAGACTGGGTACAATATGTAATTGACCAAGATATGACAGAAGAGCCAGGAAAAAAGTTTAACTACAACAGTGGTGAGACGATGCTATTATCTCGCCTAATATATAGAACCACGGGGACAGACCTCGCTAAATATTTAGAGGAAAACCTATTCTCTATTATAGGTATAAAAGATTATTTCTGGAAGCATACTCCAAAAGGCCTTACAGATGCTGAAGGAGGACTATATCTAACCCCTAGAGACCTAGCAAAATTCGGATATTTAATTCTAAACAATGGTGTTTGGGACGGGAAACAGATACTCCCAAAAACCTGGGTGCATCAAATTCATCAGACTACTGTAAACACTAGTACAGACTGGCTGAGATATGGTCTACAATGGTGGGTAATGCCCTATGGTGATGATCAAACAGCATTGCTCGCATCAGGCCTTGGAGGACAGAGATTGATCATCATCCCTGAACATAACATTGTCGCTGTTTTCACGGGGTGGAATATCTATGAGGTTCCCTCTTTGCATTCATTTAAGGCGATGCAAACAGTAATTAATTCTGTTGTACCTGAAAAAACCAATAACACAAAAATTTTTATTCTATGTCTCTATTTTCTAGTTCTCCTTGGGATTGGTTTTACTGCATCAAAGAGAATACACAATATCAGCGACTACTATGTAGGTGGTAAAAAACTCAGCTATTGGATTGCCGCTTTGTCCGCTAGATCAACCGGAGAATCCGGATGGCTATTGCTAGGTGTAACAGGTATGGGTGCTGTGATGGGCTTAAGTGCATTCTGGATCGTTCTGGGTGAAATACTTGGTGTCTTTATTTCCTGGCAGTTCATGGCAAAGAAATTCAAATCTATGACAGATGAATACGAATCCATAACCATACCAGATTTTCTACATAGTCACTTCAAGGCAAGCTCAAACCTAATAAGAATCCTCGCTGCGACTGCTTTATCTTTATTTGTTGTTATTTATGTCAGTGCACAGATAGATATTACCGGAAAAACATTTGAGTCATTTCTAGGGTTTAACTATTACAATGGTATTGCAATTGGATTTGGTATAGTTGTAGTCTATATTTTTTCTGGTGGATTTTTGGCTGTAGCATGGTCTGATTTTTTCCAAGGTGCCTTGATGTTTTTAGCGCTTCTTGTTTTACCTTTTGTGGCCTACTTTACCCTACCCTCTGGTACATCTCTTCTATCAGGTCTTGAAACGATCGACCCCTCCCTAGTAAATATCTGGGGCAGTGGTGGATTTAATTTAATTAATCTGATCTCTGTTATTGGTTTGGTGTCAATTGGAATAGGCTTCATGGGATCACCTCAAGTCTATGTTCGATTCATTGCTATTAAGGATACTGAAGAAGTTGAAAAAGGGAAATGGGTGGCTGTATTATATACTCTTTTAACAGACTCAGCAGCAGTCATGATTGGTATGATTGGAAGATATATTCTTACAAGCATCGGACAAGATCCAGAGCTAGTATTAGGCCCATCTGGAGAGAATGTATTAGCTATATTATTAGGAGAGGTAATGCCTACTATCATCATTGGTATCTATATTGCAGCAGTTCTATCAGCAGTAATGTCTACGGTAGATTCATTGCTGGTTGTTGCATCAAGTGCAGTTACTAGAGATTTTTACCAGCAGATTCTAAACCCAAATGTAGATCAGAAATGGCTAATTAGTTTTTCAAAGAAAGTTACTCTAGGGCTAGCACTTCTTGCACTTGGAGTAGCGCTTACTGTTTCTGTGCTGTCACCTGATAGGACAGTTTTCTGGTTTGTTATATTTGGTTGGTCTGGAATCGCAGCTACTTTTTGTCCGGTTATTATAATGTCAATTTTCTGGAAAAACTTTAATGAAACAGGGGCGATTTCCTCTATGATTACCGGTTTTTTGTGTGTGCCAATCTTTAAATTTCTGGTGCCAAAAATAGGCGGAGTTGGCATCTATTTTGATAAACTTGATGTGATGCTTCCTTCGGTAATACTTGCAATGCTAGCAGGCTTTATAGCCAATAATTATAAAAAGTGAAAAGTTTATTTTTCAGAACTAATTGTCACCGGTGCATCCATGAGAGTGCTAAGCCATTTACCACTCTCAGAGTTTGACAGTGCAATTTTGATTGTCATAGTAAGAGGAACAGAGAGTACCATTCCAATAGGCCCAAATACCCAGCCCCAGAATAATAAAGAAACAAAAACAATAAGCGTAGATAGCCCAAGTCCATGACCTAATATTCTCGGTTCTAGTATGCTACCAATAGTAATATTGATAACTAGGTAACCAGCAGCAGATAGCAAAGCAGTTACCGGACTTATTGTTATAAGGGCTAAAAGTGCCGGCGGAACCGCTGCAATAATTGAACCTATAGTTGGAACATAATTAAACAAAAAAGTTAGGAAGCCCCATAGTAACGGATAATCTATGCCAAGAATCATCAGCCATACAGTTGCAATAATTCCGGTTGCAAGACTAGTACCTGTTTTAATTAACATATACCTATTAACAGTATCTGAAAAAGTATCAACCTGATTAGCGCCATTGGACTGACCACTAAACACATGCCTCATTTTATACTTAAAAATAGTTGCTTCTAAAAGCATAAAAACGACCATCAATAAAATGAGTAGGCCACTACTTAGCGCTCCTCCTAGGCCAGATAATATTGAGGATGTTAAAGACATCGCAGCTCCAGGATCAAATCTCTCAATAATAGCCGCTCCAGAAATTTGAAGCCCTCTTTCCTCAAAATATGTGAAAAAATTAGTAGCCGAAGTATTAATCATTTCTTTATAATAAGGAAGATTATCGGAAAAATCATTTAAGGATGTTCCTAAAAGCGATGCCACACCGATACCTACAGCAACTATACCGAAAATAACTACTAAGATTGCCCCTAGAATTGGAATACCACGAGATCGAAGCTTTATCACTAAGGGGTTTGCTATTACTGATATGAAAATTGCAACCAAGAATGGTATAAGTATTTCACTAGATGCACGCATTCCTGCAACAACTACTACTATGGCAGCTAAGTTAAAAAGTACTTGCTGTACATGACTCGGACCCGTGTATGAATTTTTTGCCATACTAAAACTTAGAAAAGATTAGATTTATTTATACAAAAAATTTCTATTCAACTGAATCTAGCTCTGCAAGCCTCTCTGCTATCAAATCTATAAATATACTGATCTCTTTTAGCATGTCCATTAGCTCTTGGTAGATCTGCTTCTGTTTTTCATTCTCATCTTCAGAGCCAGAACGTTTGAGATGCTCAATCCTGTATTTTTCTTCAAGATCTTTATACTTTTTACCCTTGCTAACAATCTTATCAATTTTAGATTGATCATACTTCTCAAAAAATTTACCAAGCCGTTTAATCTGCTTTACTATCTTTTTATGGTAGGACTCTATTTCTTCAATGAGGCCAGCAGATAAATCTTCAGACTCACTATCTTTTTTAATCAATAGATCATGTAGTCTCAGGTTAACACTATTCTTAATAGAATTAATATTATTTACGACAGAGACTAGTGTAAAAACCTCCCGAGACTGACCAGCAGTCAGGTCTTGGTTATTTATTTTTATTAAGTAGGAAGATACTTCATTATTTAAGAAAACAATCTTTTCAATACGATTTTGTAAGCCTGTTTCAAAGTCCTCTTCTTCGTTCTCTATGTCATGTAGCATGCCTGATGAAATAAATGGCTTCGCGACAGAACCAACTACACGTTCAAGAAGACCAATAACGCCTCTGATCTCAGCCTGAGCATTTGTGATTGCAACCGTAGGGGTACTAAAAACATTATCATCCAAATGCATCACAGCTGGCTTACTAATATCCCTATCAATCTCCTCATCTGGGAAATATTTAATGATCATCCTTGCAACCAGCGGCGTAAAAGGAATAAAAACAACCGTAGCGATTATATTAAAAATGGTATGTGCGTTAGCTATCTGTCTTGGAATATTATCAGACGTCTGAGAAATCCAATCTGCAAAAGTAGGAATCCAAAAGCAAAACAGTCCTACTCCTATTATATTGAAGGTGACATGGGCAATCGCAACTCTCTTCGCCTCTCTAGATGCATTTAAACCTGCAAGAAGAGCTGTCACACATGTACCAACATTCGCACCAAAAATAAGTGGAATACCAGCCTCAAGATTTATAGACCCACCGCTAGCAAGAGTAATAACAATACCCGTCGTAGCGCTACTACTTTGGACCAATGCTGTAAAAACAGCCCCTGCTAGTATACCCAGGAACGGATTTTCAAGACTGATTAGTATAGCTTCAAAAGTCGAATTATCCCTAAGAGGTTTCATCGTATCAGACATCACTTTCATTCCATAAAAGAGCAACCCAAAGCCAAGAATAACAAACCCAATATTTTTTGTTGAATCCTTCTTAGAAAACAGAGACATCATGGCACCTACAGCAATCAAGGCAAGGGCATAATCAGTTACTTTAAACGCTACAATCTGTGCTGTGATTGTGCTCCCAATATTCGAGCCGAGTATGACTCCTAGTCCTTGGACAAAGCTCAGCAGGCCTGAGTTTACAAAACTAACAAGCATCACAGTTGTGGCGCTACTACTCTGAATTACCATTGTCACAAATGCTCCAACACCAACGGCAAGAAGTCGGTTCGATGTTAATTTTTCAAGCACAGAGCGCATTTTATTTCCCGCTGCTATCTTCATCCCGTCGCTCATCATTTCCATCCCATATAGAAACATACCCATTCCACCAAAAAGACTAGTTACCATCAAAAACCATGATATATTTTTTCCGGTTGAACCAGCAACTGAAGATGCAAATACAAGTGTTGGCAATGTCATTATAATTAACATTATCATTGGAAGAAAATTTTTCTTTTTAATTGTTTCGTACATATTTCACCATTTGTTAGTTTTTTGTTAGGGAGCGAATGTATTATAAAATTATTTCTTTTTAAAAGTACTTTAATAAAAAATTTTGCGTTTATTTTAAATTTGGGATAATATTTCGAATGAGCAGAGTTCTAAATCACTTCCTTTCCGTAATCAATCTAAAATCTTTGGTTGTTATTTCCGCTGCATGTATAACAACCTATATATGCACTATTTTAGACTTTCACTTTGATGTACCAACAGATTTGATCGGTATTGCAATTGTATTTCCAATTGTGTTTTCAATAAATGCAGCATACAATAGAAGAGAAAAAGCACTCGAGCACTATTCAATATTTAAGGGGAGCGCACTATCTATTCGGTATGCACACATGCACTGGGTCGATGAATCACAAAAAGAAAACCGTCAAGGAAAAAAATTAAATACTGAGGAGCATATCAATAGGATTGATGGAATCTTTAGGGAACTTTTTCAGAGTATATATGATTACCTGCATTCTAAGAATCCAAAATCTGAGACATATGATAATATAATTAAACTTCTTGGTGATGTATCTCTCTCAAATGAAAAATTAAGACCCTTTGTTTTAGATCCTGAAAACGTAATGTCTCACAGAAATCTTAGGCTTATGGCAGTTGAGCTTGAAAATATTATTAATATCAAAAACTATAGGACTCCAAACTCCCTTCGTGCTTACACAAAAGTTTTTCTTAATATTTTTCCAATTATATTTGGCCCTTTCTTTGCCCATATTGCCGTTAATAAGGGTATAGAATTTGGAATAGTTATGGCAATAATATATAGCTTAGTTCTTACAATACTAGATAATATCCAAGAGGATTTGGAAGATCCTTTCGATGGTATTGGAAGTGATGACATTCGTCTAAACTTTCCCACAATGCTTGAGTCAAGCACCGTTGTAGACTAGATTCTTTATCTAGATTAAAAATATACAACTAGACAATGAATATTTTATTTACGTTAAAACTAATAAAAGGAATTTTTGCAATTCTAGATCTTTTTGTTTGGGCTAGGGTTATTTTAAGTTGGATTCCCCATGATTCAAATAATGAGATAACGCAGACAGTTTACAAGGTAACTGAACCAATCCTAAAACCTATTAGAGATATTATCCCAAGTACATCAATAGGAATAGATATTTCTCCATTTATCCTGCTTATATTGTTAAACATAATTGAGTCAATGGCTCTTAGAACATTTGTCTATTAATTTCATTGTAACTGTATTTATTTTTCATAATATTTCATTTACTGATGTATAAAAATCTAATAGCCTTAATCACTTTTCTTTTTGTTATTTCATGCGATAATTCGTCAAATAAAAAATATGGTACTCTTCCTGTCAAAACATTTATGAGTGGAGGCCTTGAGAGAGAGTATATTCTTTATATACCACCATCGGCAAAACAAAATAGTCCTCTGGTCTTTGTACTGCACGGCCTTGGTAGTACCAATACTACAATTATGAACTACAGCCAAATGAATCAGATTGCAAATAAAAACGGATTTGCTGTTTGTTATCCTCAAGGTTCAAGAAGTTCAGAAAAATCTATATACACTGATAAAGGTAGCCCTTTTTGGAACGTTGGCTATGATACACATAAAAATGAAACAGTTGATGATATAGAGTTCATTACATCGCTCGCTAAATATCTTCAAAAAGATTATGGTTTTGACCCTGAAAAAACATTCTGTGCTGGAATGTCTAATGGCGGAGATATGAGTTATTTGTTAGGTTGTCAGGCACCAGATATATTTAAAGCAATCGCTCCAATTACAGGATGTATGATGGGTTGGATATATGAAAGCTGTGAACAGAATGACCCTATCCCTGTTTTCCAGGTTCATGGTACAGCTGATAATACAACCCTGTATGATGGCGACGAGGATAACAGTGACAATTGGGGTGCATATATGGGTGTAGAAAGATCCATCGCGCTTTGGACCAAACGCAATAAATGCAAAACTGTAATCATTGACACTTTGCCAGATACCGACCCGAATGATGGCAGTATTGTTATTACAAATAAATACACAGATGGTATCAATGGGAATCAGGTATGGTTTTACAAAGTGATTAATGGTGACCATGAATGGCCACCAGGTTGGCCTAAAAGGTCTGGAAATGGCGATCTTAACACTAGCGAAGAGATCTGGAAATTTTTTGTGAGCGATATGAAAAACAGAGGCGTTTTGTAATATTATTATAGCTTGAACGTTATTCCAAGCTGAGTACTTAGTCCAAGAATTCCCAAGTCAGATACTGAATAATCAATCAAAAATCTGTATGGAATCAGTGGAAAACTCTCTGAAGATAGACCAATACCCCAAGACCAGTTAGTTACATACAGCTCAGAGTAAGATGAGCCACTTTTCTTATCAATGTTCATATCATCTATAGAATCGCTAAACTGGGTATATTCGTGTCTGAACCCAGTTCTTAGGTACACTAGGTTTGCTAGCTTTACTTCTGCACCAGCAAGATAATAGGGGTTTAGGTCTCTAGAGTCATAATAATCAGTATTTACAGTAAGCTCCATCTTGGTGCTCTTTATCATGGACTCTGGTCCAACTGGTTTTATGGATAGTCCAACCCTGAATGCCATTGGCAAAGGCCAATCCTCTGTCCGCATATTTGCGATCACATCAGGGTTACCATCTAGGTCTTCATATGCGTCAACATCTATTTTTTGGTCCGTTCCATTTAGACGCATTTTTGTTCCAAAGTTTGTGATTGCCATACCTATCTTAAGCCCAGAAAATCTAGTTATATATTGCGATCCAGCATCAATCGCAATTGCACTGGCAGATGTAAAAGATATCGATTCCTGAACAATTTTTAACTGAAAACCAGCATTAAAACGGTCGCTCATTTTTTTTGCAAAGGTAAAACCAATAGCAACGTCAGAAGCAGTAAATGTTGTTCCAGTTCCCTTAGGCTCAAATTCAGTGGTCCTACTCATTCTCCCCATATCTAAGTAGTTTACACTAAAACCAAAGTGACCAATTTGACCGCCTGGGAATACAACAGCAAAAAAACTGTGTTTTAGATCTAGTATCCAATCATTCTGGTTTATTGAAAATTCAACTCCACTAGCATTTGCAATACCTGATGGGTTCCAGAACATACTATTTGGTCCCTCTATATTACCAACAATAGCACCACCCATGGCTGCTGCCCTTCCGCCAACACCGATTTTTAAAAAATTAGCTGCAGAGGTTCCAGAATTATCAAATTGAGCGAATAAAAAAGATACCAAGATCATTGTTACAGATAGTACTCGCATTACTTAATCACCGCAAACTTTCCGATAAATTCTTTCCCCTGGTCGAACCCACCTGAAACAACATGAAAAACATATACGCCAAAGGCAATATCCTGATTGTTGTAGGTACCTAAATTCCAAGCCTCAATGCTCGGGCCTCGATATCCAGGGCTTGAAGGATTATGTTCTAAAAGCTGAATCAAATCTCCAGAGGTATTATATATTCTGATAACACACTTTTCAGGAAGATGAGTAAACTGTAATTCTTTGCTATAAGAAACACGCTCATAGACAGAGGTTACTATATATGGGTTTGGCACAACTTTGATTTTATCAAGGTCCCCTTCTTCAAGAGTCTTATCATCACTGCTAGTGGCAATGACATACTGATCTACACCAGGTAATATAGGATTAGCAATATAGATACGAAAAATATCACCATAATTAAAATATGATCCTTGGTCATTTAGATTGATTATCCAGCCCATTTTATCTGTATCCTGAGCATAGTTGATTATATCACCTGTCGAGTAGTTTGCATATGCTGGTATAAACTGAAAACTTGTTTTGAACCGAAAACCAAATATCCAGGATGTGTCAACCGTAACAGTATTAGATGAGAATAAAGAGTCTAGAACCATAACACTATCTACACTCCAAATTTTTCCCATGGGCTTTTCCGTACCAACTGATTGGTAAATTGAAATATTAATCTGCTGATCATTTTCAATATCCCATAGCTCAAAAGGAACCAGCACCGTGTCAATTTCCTGCATACCATATAATGTTAAAATATTATAATAGGAAGCGACAGACCCTCCTTCTGTAAATCTTAGTTCTAAATCATTCCATAGGTCGGATAAAATTGGATCAGCACCGATTTCTCCGATGCTAGATGATGGTAAAGTCTCTAGGTAGCTTTTCCATGTTTTTTTAGTTGCACTAGGGTGGCCTAGCCCATTAAAAACAACTGAACTTGCAGTGTTCTGATCAAAAGCGATAAATAAGGAGGAGTCTTCCTCTTCAATCTCCCATTTTGCTCCTGAGAATGAAGGAATGAATCCATCTACAACATGTTGGACCTCAGAAGAAATGTCCGTCTCATTATTTATAATCGTGTCTCCATTATCTAGATTAACAAGAGACCAAAATCTTGTATAAGTAGTGTCATAGTTTTCTACTTCACCGGAGCTAACATCTACCGAGTCTATTCTTTTATGAAAATCAATCTGATAGGTATATCCTTTGCTCTTTAAATCGTCTAGTGTTACCTCATCATGTCCAAGAATTTGAATGACAAATGGGTCTGCGGTTATTGCATTAAAAGTTGCAGTTGCTAGACCATTATGCGTAATACTCAGAACCCCACCTTTATCTAAACCAGCTGCTGATACCTGAGGAATCAATGCAACAGTATTATCATTTTGAATGGATGCATCTTTTGCCTTTGAATTCTCCATTGGATCAACAAGTGCTCCGGCCCAATTATCAGGACCGTCATAGGCAGTGACAGCATACCAATACTCGTAACCATTGACTATGTTTTCATCTATAAAAGTGTACTGTAATCCCGACTCTGACCCAAGATTATAATAAACAAGAGGATCAGACATTGTGTAAGCACCGGAGATACCATCTGCTAGATCATAAACAGCAAGAGGCTGATAAATATCAGTTGGATTACCATTGAGGTCAGTAACAACATTTCCCCATGTACTTCCGCGGTCTGTGCTACGATATACACGATACCCTTGAAACATATTATTACCTGTGACCGGGTCTATTGATTGCTCGCTTCTTTTATCCCAGAACAAAACCACCTTGTGATCGTCCTGTTGGGCACGTACCAGCGGCTGAGCCGGTGCCTTTGGACTTGAACAGTTATTATCATATAATGATTGAAAAACTTTAGCATTTCTAAGCAGGTCTGCCTCATTAATTCCTAAGAAATCGGCAAAAGTAAAAACAACAGACTCCCCAGGAGCAACATCAAGCGCGGGAACTGTCTCGCCTTTTGAGTTAACATGCTCAGGACCACCAGATGCCATAATCCAAGTACAGTTGGGCCCATAGGTATAGGACTTATTATACATATCAGATGAATGAGGACCGATATTGTCAGGTTCTTCTATTCCACCAAGAAGTTGCAGATTATATGCCTCGGCATCACTCTGGGTATCATTCTCCCAGGGTACCGTGTGAAACGCTGAAACGCCATAGTCTTGTGTATTTCCTTGGTTATCATAATAGGTACACTCCAAGAATTTCACTCCTGCCCACGCAATTCCAGAAGATAGAAATCCCTCCGACTTATCATCAGGATCCCACATCATCGCTAAATTTTCCAGTAAGTGCGAATCTGTCGTATCAGAAATCTTATCCGATATATTTGGATCATTAGGGGTTATAAAAACACTTAAGTCATCGGTCCACTCGTTCCAGCCTTGTTCGGGTGTGTCAGGGTCACTGTTCACACCAAAATAAAAATCTTTAAGAGTGTCTTTTCCCACATTTGTCATTTTCTGAATAAAAATAAACCCATCATTGCCAAACGTATTACTATAGTTAAGCACCCAAATATCAATCCGAATATCCAATGGGCCAGCACCATTATTACTGGCAAAAGTATTCCCATAATCAGGATCATTATCCGTAACAACAAAGTATGCCTCTCTGTCCGCCTGTACACCAATACCACAGGGCGCATCTGGAAAACCGTCTGGGCCTAGTTCTGACTCTACACCTGGGAAATATATTGTGTCAGATGGAGCCTTACTGGCGTCATAAATAACAGACATAAATGTATCAGCCGTGGCTGTCTCTATTGGCCACTGATCTGGCCAAGAATCAGGCAGGTCACTGAATGCAATGCCAATATTTGAATCTGTATCAACATACCCTGCATCATACCCTCCAAGAGGTTCAAACTCTTCATCATGATCTCGTGCTGAGTACATAGTCCCCACACTGAATGATGGTACACCATTTTTTAATGCTCCTGCTACAGGCGCAGCGGTCCAGTAATATGTACAACAAGCATCTTTTAACATACTACCAGCCGGAAACTCATGATTTAGTCCCCATGGGTCGTATCCATAGATACCGGTATTTTGCAGCCTAAGTACAACATTCCCTTTATCTAGAACGCTTCTCTTTCTGTCCTGTGAGCTAGCAGCTTTTTGTGCGCTTCTGCTTGTGCTTGATTTAGCAATATATTTTTGATAGTACTCCATCTTTGTCAGTTTCTCTGTCTGCGCTTGAATATTAAAAATCGGAAAAGTGATCAATATAATAATAATTATTTTTTTCATGCTATCTGCTAATGCTTATTCCCAGTTCAATGTGTCTTGGCGCACTGATATAGTATGGTTTCCAAACAACCATCGGAGACTGACCAGAGTCAAGAGTAGCATCAGGCTCACCAGTAGTATTATCAACAGCCAATACATTCTCTTTATTAAACAGATTTGTTATATCCGCAAAAAACCTGATATCATATCCCAACATTTTTCTATCATAAAAAAGCTTAAGGTTTGTATTAGAGGTGGATGGCATCCTGCCAGAGTATTGTTCATCAATAGGTCTCGCACGGGCGTCTTCAGGTGTGTAAGGCAGTCCGCTTCCATAACTAGATATAGTACTAAGTCCAAACCCAGTAGGTGTAAAATAATTTAATCTAAAATTTAAAGTATGTGTCTGATCCCAAGGCATTGTATATGTTCGGTTAAAATCTCTCCAGTCATAGCCACTAGCCCATTCAGCAACATACCAATGGTAATCAGGCGTTGGTGCATTCCCCTCTGCCCTAGATAGAGTGTAGTTCAGGTTCCAGTCAATACCATTAGAGAACAATTTCTTTAAGGTAAACTCAAGCCCACGTGAGTTGGCATAGTCCATATTCTCATATATAGCATACTGGCTTGGGTCTGCATCATACCGCTTTGATGCAATGTAGTCAAACATATCCTTATAATAAAGATTAACCGTTAGAAGATATTGACTGCCTATCCTAGTCCTCAGTCCGGTCTCATACTGAACAGATCGTTGTGGCTTAACATTGGGGGTTCCAACCTCCGGTATATACCAGTCTGTAATATTATAGGGGAATGGGTAATAGGGATTTCCGTATAAAAAATCTTTTGCTAAAGAATTAGCAGCATTTGACCAGCCAGGTGGTGAGATTCCCTCTCCCATATAATTAGAATAGTTATACATATTTACTAGGTCAGGAAACTGATAAAACTGTCCATAAGAAAAGTGGAAAGCTGTCCGATCTGTGATTGGATAACCGACACCAAGCCTTGGACTCCATTGCTCTTTTACTGGCGCTTTTGGTGCGCTTTTAAAACCTACTAAGTCTCCGCTTTCATCACGCTCTAGGTATCCCCATGATAGGGTCTCCTTCTCACTAGCCGATAATAGATTCAAACTACTAGGTGTAATAATCTGAATCAGACCTGCATCATTTGTATATTCATAGCCCAGTTCTTTTGTTGGATCCGGATAGGTACTGTTTGGGTCAAGCCTGTCATACCTTATACCGAGGTTTATAACAATATCACTGTACTCTATCTTATCCTGTATATACCAACTGTTTGACCTTGGCTTGTGGTTCCACATGATAAAACTAGCATCAGAAGAGTTGCCAAAAAAACCACCACCAATTCCAGAAGCCCAGAATTCACCTATGTCGTATTGCCTAGTTTCCACACCCGATTTAAGCTGGTGTAAATCATTATACTGCCAGGTCAATGTTGCTCCGAGAGTTGTGTAGTCTGAATGATACCACCAATAGTCTTGGCTGGTAGATCTGGCTGTTCTGACCGTGTCTCCATAGTTATTATAGATAAGATAATCACCCCAAAACTCATAGCTTGAGGTTCCATCGTATGAGACCTCACTCGTTGATGGCGGATCTACACCAAAACTGTAGTTATTATTTCCGTCCATGTCACTATATGGTTCCTCATCCGGGAGGCCATCACCATCCAAGTCTATCATATTCCACACTCCATCATTATTCCAATCACTGAAATATTCACCACTGTTCCATACCCCATTACCATCAGTATCATTCCAAAACTCAGCAGCGTACTCGCTCCAAGCACCGTCACCATTTAAATCCTTAAATGGCTCAGCATAGTAACTAAGCCATAAAAAATCATCCCCAGCAGATAATGATGATGGAACATATCCTTCCCAATCATCTGGGATGGTGAATATTTTTGAATAAAGCTCGTGCTTATCATTAAGATAAGGTTTGTAACCATTCCACTGCTCTCTTGTATACCTGTGATATTTAATGTCAAAAAACATATTCTTTGAAATCGTGTAGGAACTTTTTAATTGAAAATCGCGTGTCCGATCTAGCCCTGTTGAGTTCATCTCTGGTATAAGCCTGTAACTCATAGAAAATCCTTTTGCTGTAGAAAAAAAATCATTCATAGAAGCTACAATCTTAAGTTTCTGAATTGGTCTTAAAACTAGTTTACCATTATAACGAACCTGATTGGTAAAAGTTTTATTCGTTTCAACTGCTCCTTTAACCAGAGGGACTGGATTATCTTTACCATCAGCTGAGATATCTGCTACAGCAATAATATCACCATCTGACTCATCATAGACTCCATCACCATCAACATCTTGCTTTAGAATATCCCAAGGTAGTTTATTCTTCCACATTGAAGTACGAGTATCCAATATGTCCCCATTAAAAAATATGGTCGCCAAATTTGGCTTCGATGGTATTAATGGACCGCTAAATGTTGCCTCCATTCTGGATAGACCTTGATTATGATAGCTTGGATTTAGAAAAAAATCAGATACTCCTCTTAAATTCCAAGAATAATTAGACTTCCCCTCTTTGGTAACTATGTTTATCACCCCGCTGGTCGCTTCACCATATTCAGCATTAAAAGCTCCTGTTATCATTGATATTTCAGAGATTGCATTTCTCGATATATCTAGTCCCATATCACCATAGAGAGCATCTTCCACAACAAACCCGTCTACCAAATAGGTTATCTCTCCCGCTCTTCCACCACGAAAATGGTACCCGCCTCCTACAATATAGTTTCCACCATGTTGTTCAAGGACACCTGCCATGGTTGACAGTACATCTGTGATATTATTAACTGGCATATTATTTATTGTTGCACTCTCAACCGTTGTAGTTGTCGCAGTCTGGTCTTTTACTATTACCGGCCTTTTTGCCTCAACAATAACCTCTTCTCCCTCTACAGCCGCAACATTCATATTAAAGTCAAGGACAGTTGTCCGATCTGCGTTGATCACAACATCATTCATCTTAATTGTCTGATATCCTACATAAGAAACAACAACCGTATAGGTGGCTGCAGGAACATTAATAACTAGATAACTACCTCCCTCATCTGAAGCTGTGCCTATAGCTGTACCATACAAATAGACATTAACTCCGACAAGAGGCTGCTGACTTTCAGTGTCTATAATTCTACCTCTAATTTTGCCAGTTGAACCAGCTAAAAGAGGTATGACCGACACCAATAAAAGCGTTATTAATAGGTATGAACGTCTAACCATTTGTATCATATATATTAAAGTTCTTTGAATATATTGGATTTAATAATAAGATAGTAGGTGAAAGATAATTCACACGATAATAAGGAGAAAATAAAATGACAAAAACAATCATACCTTTTATAAAATTTTCCATTATTTACAGCCTATTGACTAGTGTACTGATTTTCTCCCAAGACCAGTGTCCCCCTGCATTTATCAGCGGTGTACCTCTAGACCAGAGTGTAGCGCTTGCGTGGGAAAAGCCAGATACTTTAAGTGGTTATGGGGTAGAAGTCTACTCACAATGTTTTACCACCTGTAGCAGCGAAGGTATGACAATCGAGCACATGGGTCAGGATAGTTCAGGAGGCTGGTTTCGCGATAATGACGGCCTTGCCATTGACTGTGACACCGATATGTACGCATGTAGTGATGCTGCAAACGAGGCTTGGGTAGAAGAACAATTCGGGGCAGTTGCGGCGTGGTCTGATACTACAGCGCCAGGGAATAGCCGTATGAGCACTACTCTTATTGACCTAAGTGCATACTCTGATGCGACATTATTTTTCGATGAATACATTGACTATAGTAGTTTTGCCAATGATTCAAACTTTGTAGAGGTATCTACAGATGGAGTAACCTGGACCACAATCCACTATTCAAACCCCCTGACACTTGGAGATGGATACTTCTCAAATATGATTGACCTCTCAACCTATGCAGGGCAGTCAATCTATATTGGCTTCCGCTATTATGACCCAATTGGATACGGATGCAACTGGTATGTGGATAATATTCGAGTATTTGGTGGAGATGGTAGCGGATATTCAGACCCTTGTGAAACACTAATCGGATATAGAGTATATCAGGATGGAAACATGATCGCATTTGTTGAAGATAATCAGTACACCGCAACCGGACTTACCAATGGCGTAGATTATTGTTTTAAGGTAAGCGCGAACTATAGCAGTGGAGAGTCTGAATTTGCATATGAATCTTGCTATGCACCGATCGATCCTTTCATTCTTTCACAATCATCATTTAGCGATACCCTTGATCCAATAAGTCATGAATATAGTAAGTTCGAGTTTACACTTATTAACCTAGACACGACAGCGCACCATTTTGCTTTTGAGTCTGATGGCATGGTAAACGCGACTACAGAAAATACTCTATTGAGTAATACCTTTGAAAACCAGGAAACATCAACCAATTTTTTTGATGCGCAGGGTTACTGGAGCTGGGGAACTCCAGAAACAGCAAATGGCGAATGGCTTGAATACCCTAGTAATACCGGCGGGTTTTTCTTTTTTAATGATGCTGAGTATTATTATACCGGTACCAATTATGGTTATGTCCCGACCGATATAACTCTACAGTCCCAGGCCCTACCATATAATGGTGATGGTCCAGTGTTCTTTATGGCTGACATCTTTTTCGTACAACCATTTGGCGATTGTTCAACAGGCGACCAATATGCTGAAAGCGGATCAATCGTTGTGTCTACTGATAATGGTGCAACCTGGACAGTAGTGGACAGTACAATCTCAACAAAGCTCGAGTGGGATGGTTATCTAGCAGTAGATTGGGCAGATGCTAATTGGCACACAATGACCTATGATATAACTCCGTATATTAGTCCTGGAATTTTCACTGTCGGTATACGCTATACAGACTGTGGAGGAAATTTTGCGTATGGTATGGGCGTAGACAATGTGAAAATTATTCAGGGAGATAATTCCAGCTGGCTGACAATGGAAAGATCAGCCGGTCAGATTGCTCCGAAAGATACAATGACTATGTCATTGACCATGATGCCGCGTGAAGATCAAAACCAAATAATTACCTCACAGTTATATGTTGGCCCTAACGCTAGCTTTGATATTGATATATCAATGATAACAAATCCTAATGCTCTTGGTATTGATGATAATAATGTCCTAAATGAATTTTCTTTAGAGCAGAATTATCCGAATCCCTTTAACCCTGTAACAAACATTAGCTACAATCTTCCAAAAGATGAAGGAGTTAGGATAATCATATCAGATATAATGGGAAAAACAATTAAGACACTGGTCAATAATGATCAAACCTCAGGACAAAAAAAAATCAAATGGAACGCCACAAATGATCAAGGCAATCTAGTCTCGGCCGGGTTATACTTTCTAACAATCGAAGCAGGTAGTTTTACTGATACTAATAAAATGATACTCCTGAAATAATTCAACCCTTTTCACAACACCAAACCCCGCTAACCGCGGGGTTTTTTGTTTAAAGCAACATATTTTATATTTCATCATAATAAACCTTGTTGATATTTTGAAATAATGGAACAAATAATTCTTATTATTGCAGCCCTAATAACCTCATCCATATCGGCTGTTATTGGCATGGGTGGTGGTGTAGTATTATTAGGCATAATGGCTATCCTAATTCCAGAGGGATATATGGTTGTCGCATTGCATGGTATAATCCAAATGTTCAGCAATGGAACTCGGACATTTGTTTTTCGGCGGCATCTAAAAAGAAAACTTATAACAGAATATTTTTTTGGAGCTTTGATTGGTCTTAGTCTATCTATTTTTATTGTTTATGGCCTGATGCACCTATACGAAGTGAACTCTGCTAACAAAATCAATTTTGACTATTTAAAACCAATTATTGGTTTCTACATCTTATGGTATTTATATCTTAAAGGTGTAAAAAAGGAGCAAAAAAATAAATTATTTATTATCGTTGGTGTTGTAAGTGGATTCAGTTCAATATTTGTTGGAGCGGTCGGACCATTGATTGCACCATTTTTTATCAGAAAAGACCTAAACAAAGAGAATGTTATCGCGAACAAGGCAGCTTGTCAGATTATCACCCACATCGGAAAGATACCAATCTTTATGTATTATTTTAATTTTAGATATTCTGAACATTATACAATATTACTGCCATTAATTATATCAGTATATATCGGAACAAATATTGGAAAAAAACTACTCGGCAAACTATCAGAGAGTACATTTAAACTATTATTCAAAATCTCTCTAACACTGATAGCAATACGTTTAGTCTTGGGTGAATTTTTATTTATTATTATATAAACGTAAATTCTATTTACTATGATAACCATTATAAAAAAATATATCATTCTACTGCTAATACTTCTATTTGGGCATAATTGTGGAATAGAAGACAAAGTTAAAAGTGATTACAATTGGACGATGACAGATAGCTCTGGATTTGATGAGGTCGATGCTGCTTTTATTGAAATATCTGGCAAAGTAACCCATGAAGGAAGCAATATCAGTGGCGCACTTGTATTGCTTGTAGAAGGAAGACAAATTAGTGATGGGTTAGCTCTTTACAATGGTAGCATCACTGGAAATAATGGTAACTATAATATTTATGAGGTAGAAGAAGGTGAGTACTATGTTGTTGCCATAGAGAACAATAACGGAAACCTTACTTTTGATGAGGACACAGACAGATTCGGTTTTCACGGAGTCGATCCTAGCAACTTAGACCTGCTACCAGATAAGGTTACCGTTACAAATGAAGATGTAGAAAACATCAATATTATTTATCTGGTTTCGCTATAGTATTTTATTATCTGGTCCATTTTGAAAAACCTAGCTACACTTTTAGAAGACTATATTATCGAATACCCGCATGAAAATGCAGCAATTAATATGCTTGATTTTTTTAATAAAGAGGGTAATAGTTTTAGCAAAGAAAATAAAGAGGGGCACTTTACAGGTTCAGCCTGGATCGTAAGCCCTGATCGATCTATGGTGCTTATGACCCATCATAGAAAGCTTAATATGTGGCTACAGCTTGGGGGACATGCTGATGGAATTGAAGATTTAATAAGTGTGGCTATTAGAGAGGCAAAAGAAGAATCTGGTTTTAATGAATTTGTATTGCTCAGTGATAGAATATTTGACCTAGATATTCATCAATTTCCTGCAACGAAAGATGAGCCAGGACATTATCATTATGATGTTAGATTCTTATTTGAGGCAAATCCAAACAATAATACTATAATTATCAGCGATGAGTCAATTGATGTACAATGGATACCTTTAGATAAAGTTCTAAGTTTAAATCCTGAAAGATCGATACAAAGGATGGTAAAAAAAACCTCTGATTTATTTAGTAGATAAAGACATTCTGCTATCTATAGATCTTTTCATATCAGCCTTTAGATTATCACTAAATCGCAATACAAAAGAATAATTATAAGTTCCAGGGCCAATGAGATACTCTTTATGAGTTCGAGGATTCCAGCTATCATCACCACCAAGCCCCATGACCTTATGATCCATATTGACCGTTACCGGTCCATTGTCTTTAACCATATAAGTGTGAGTAGCTTTGGTAAGATTTTCTAGACTGTATTGATGTGCACTTAAATTAAAAAGTGGAACACCATATATAATAAGGCCAGTCCC
>CAZYDX010000032.1:0-260 GCA_964646455.1 uncultured bacterium
GAGATATGGATTTTAAAGTAGCAGGAACTAGAGATGGTATTTCTGCAATTCAATTAGATTTAAAAATTGAAGGGATTTCATTTGAACTTCTTACCGAGGCCCTTGAGCAAGCACATGAAGGTAGAATGCATATCCTTGATAAGATGTATGAGGCTGTTCCTGAGGCGTACGAATTATCTCAATTTGCCCCTAGGATATTATCCATTCAAATTAATCCTGAAAAAATTGGTGGTTTGATAGGTCCTGGAGGTAAAAACATT
>CAZYDX010000032.1:270-9593 GCA_964646455.1 uncultured bacterium
AAGATACTCAGTGCGAGGTTAATGTTGATGATGAAGGCGTTGTAACTGTTGCTGGTAAGGATCCGGTTAAATGTGAAGAGGCGATTAAGCTAGTTGAAGCGATTACATTTGAACCTGAGGTCGGAATGGAATTTGATGGTAAGGTCACGAGACTTATGACTTTTGGAGCATTTGTTGAATTTGCTCCAGGAAGAGAGGGGCTAGTCCATATATCAGAGCTAGAATGGCGCAGAGTAGATAAAGTTGAAGACGTCTGCGGTCCAGGTGATACAATGAAAATAAAACTGATAAAAATTGATGATCAAGGTAGGCTCGACTTTAGTAGAAAAGCGCTTCTTGAAAAACCAGAAGGATGGACTCCTCCGCCAAAACGAGATAGAAAACAAGGTGGCAGAGACAGAGGCAGAAAACCATTCAAAGGAAGAAGATAGTAAGAGAAAATTTATTTAGAAATAATATTGAAACTTAAATTGAATTAAATACTATAGAAGAATATGAATTATGTTTCATAATCTTTATTTGATATATGACACCAAGTATATCTAAACATTACCAAGAAAGAGAGCCATCAGCTATTCGTAAGGCTCAAATTCTTTTTAATTCTCGTGAAAATAGTAAAAATATTCATATTGTCAATCTTGCAATAGGAAATATTTCTTTACCAATGCATCCTTTAATGATTGAAAGGATGAAGTCTCTTGGTAATAACAAATCCCCTTTTAATAAAGGAGTTGTAAAATATGCTTCTAGTGTTGGTACTAAAGATTGCCAAAATGCAATCATCCATTCTATAAATGCAGAATTAGAAAATAAAATTTCAAATAAGGTAAAATGTGTTATAACTGATGGCGGTTCTCAGGCTATGGAACTCATGCTATTAGGTGTCTGTGGTCCAGCTTCAGAAAAGCCTATTTTATTAATTGATCCAACATATACAAACTATATAGAATTCTCTAAGCGATTGTCTATTCCTATTACTAGATATTCTAGAAAACTTGAAAATAATGGTAGTTATAATAATATTAATAAGGATGATTTAATTAGTATTATTGATAAAGATAGTCCTAGTGGAGTTGTATTAATACCCGGTGATAATCCAACTGGTCAGCAGATATCGCAGGAAATGTTAATTGAAATAGCAAAAATATGTGTTGAAAAGGATATTTGGTTAATAAGTGATGAAGCATATAGAAATATATATTATACGGATAAAGGCCAAACAAGTATTTGGGAAATAACAAATGATATGGTACCTGGAATAGTTGGAAGAAGGATTAGTATAGAGTCAGCATCTAAGTTGTGGAATGCATGCGGTTTACGTATTGGAGCTCTGGTAACAGATAATGGAATTTTACATAAAAAGGTTGTTTCAGAGTACACAGCTAATCTTTGCGCGAATGTAATTGGACAATATATTTTTAGCTCGATTTTAGAATTATCTAATAATGATTTAATAAAATGGCATAAGCAACAAAGAAATTATTATTATTCCTTGATGAATAGATTAAGAACAGAATTAATAGTAACTATCCCTGGGATTATTATTTCTAAACCTGAGGCAGCAATATATATGGTTCTTGATTTTAAAAATATTACTAATAATAATTTTGAAATAACAAAATTTATTGAATATTGTGCTACTACTGGTGAATGCATTATTGGTGGTACCCCGTATACTTTATTATTAGCACCAATGACAGGGTTTTATTCAGATTATAATATGGGTAAAACTCAAGCTCGAATTGCCATAGTAGAGAATGAAAATGCAATAATGAAAGTCCCAAAAATTTTATTAAAATTAATGAATGATTTTTCGAATTATAGGAAACTTAATTAATGTTGCTACAATAGTTTGAAATAATTAATATAAAGTACAGGTTTAAATATAAATATCAGATGAAAAGCGAAATTAAAAAGTTATATTATTCAATTGGCGAAGTAAGTAAAATGGTTAATCTTAAGTCATATGTGCTTAGGTATTGGGAAACCGAATTTAAACAACTCAATCCTCCCAAAAATAGGGCTGGAAACAGAACTTATAGAAAAAAAGATATAGAAATAATTATTAAGATTAAAGATCTCCTATACAATAAAAAATACACTATTGATGGTGCCAGATCCATGATGGGTAGTAGTAATGATATTAATATTTCAAAGATATCTAAAAAAGATGATTTCATTATTAAAATAAAAAATGAATTAAAGGAGATCATACGTATAATTGGTGAATAATGCGGAGCGTGGCGTAGCCCGGTAGCGCACTGCAATGGGGTTGCAGAGGTCGCAGGTTCAAATCCTGTCGCTCCGACAATAATTACGGTATAATTTAATTATTTAATGGATATCACAACTTTTGCTATAACTGGCGTTTTTTTCATTTTTTTAATTGTATCTTATTATCTTAAAGTAATTAGACTGTCAGTTCCTTTGGTGATAATTTATTTGTTTTATTGTTTTAATTATTTAATCAAAACTGATCATAATTTAAATAGTAATAATCTTATTATTAGGGATGAGAGACCTCCTGATCGAATCAAAACTTTGGGCAATACAAAAACACCCGATAAGAATATTCAAAGTATTGATGAAAATCAAAATAGATTTATACCTAAACCAATAGTATCATATACACCTAAGCCTATTGTTATTGATTCAAATATTATTATTCAAAAGGATATTGATGATAAATCAGAAACATTGTCTAGCGACAATATTGGTTCATTAGAAGATTCAAAAATTGATAAAAAAGATACTATAAATGATGAAAATAATTTATATCTAAATGAAATAATGATCTGCCGAGGAATCTATAAGCGAAACCCAATTAAACCTGGATATAATTTTATTAACAACGTTGATTCATTATTTTGTTATACAAAAATTACTAATAGTGGTCCTAAACAAGAGATTAAACACATCTGGTTCTTTGAAGAACAGCAAATTACATCCGTAGTATATAATATTAAAACTTCTTACAATTATAGATCATGGAGCAAGAAAAATATTAGCCCGAAACAAATAGGTAATTGGAGGGTTGATGTTGTAGACGAAAAAGGAAATGTTTTAGGATCAAGGGATTTTTCTGTTAAATCAATTAACAGTATTTACTAAATAATTGTTTAAAAATATTATAGTATTCATTTTTATCCTTTGTATTTCTTGTAATAGATCAGATTTTCGAAAATCAATTAATATGAATTGGAAAGTTGATGAAAAGAAAATCGATAACGGTATAAAAATTTATGAAGGATATAATCCCGATGTCCCCCTAAGAGCGTGGTCTGTTATTATCCCTAATAACAAACAGAATAAGATATCTGTACTGGTTTCATCTGATGAAGATCGGTTAGATACTCCTGAAAATTTAGCTATTTTGAAAGGTGCTATTGTTGTTATAAATGGTGGATATTATACAAGGGGGAAGTTCCCAGTTAACCATGTTGGATTATTAAAGTCAAACGATACTCTAATAGAACCAGCAAGCAGCACCGTAATTAGGGAAAACATACGTTATAATATCAATAGAGGTGCTTTTGGTATATTTTCTAATGGAAGGGTTGATATAGGCTGGTCTTCAACTAGAAATGATTCAATTTTTGTGTGGGATAATCCGGTTAGGAATAGGCCTGGTAAGCCAGCTAATCTAGATTATAAAAAAGCCAAATTTTGGGACGTAAAAGAAGCTTTACATGCGGGGCCAGTATTAATAAGTGATGGTAAAATTAACGTTACAACAGAGGAAGAAGTATTTTTTAATACACCTGTGGATGGAGTTCAGCCTAGATCTGCTATTGGATACAAGAAGAATGGTGATATTGTTATTATGGTTGTTGACGGTAGGCAAGTAGATAGTCGTGGTGCATATTTGGAAGAATTAGCAATGCTAATGTTACAATTTTATTGCCACGAAGCTTTAAATCTTGATGGAGGTGGTTCTAGTGCTCTAATTGTAGCAGGAAAATTAATTAACCACCCAATAGGTCTCAATACTCAAAGAGAGATTATGTCAGGCATCGGTATTTTTTCAAATAATTAAATGAATCTGATCAAAAAAATTTATGATTGGGTTCTTTGTCTAGCAGATAAGCCTAATGGCAATGTTTCTTTATCTATATTATCATTTTCAGAGGCATCATTTTTCCCAATTCCACCTGATGTATTATTAATTCCTTTATGTCTTGGTAATAGAAGGAAGGCATTTTTATTTGCTTTTTTATGCAGTTTGTTTTCAATACTCGGTGGTATTTTGGGTTATTATATTGGTAAACTATTATGGTGGGACATTCCTGGCGTAGAGTATTCATATATAGCAAATATTTTTATAGAATACGTACCTGGTATTACTATTGATGGATTTAATAAAATACAAGCAATGTATGAGCAATGGAATTTTTGGATAGTATTTACAGCTGGATTCACACCTATTCCATTTAAATTAATCACCATATCAGCAGGCACATTTAATATTGATCTATTAATATTTATTGTTGCCTCTATAATAAGCCGAAGTGCGAGATTTTTCTTGGTCGCATATCTAATAAATATTTTTGGTGAAACTATAAAGAATTTCATTGAAAATTATTTTAATTATCTGGCCATACTATTTACGGTTCTTTTATTAGGTGGTTTTATACTTATCAAATATATTATCTCTTAATATATTAGAATTATAATCCAAATACTATTTTTCTAAATCCTTGTCCATTGTTTTTATTATACATCTCGACTATATTTGAGTAAGACAATGATTTATATAAATAACAATCAAGATTTAGAAGATGACCAGGAGTGGTTCGAAGGTTTAGATAATTTAGATGATCCTGATTTGAAGGAAGCTGTAAAAATACAAGACCCGATTTCAGCTATGCATCTGGAAAAACCTTTAATCATTGATTTAGGCACTAGCCTTAGGCATGTTCTTGATTTAATGCAGAATAATAAAAGAAATTGTATTCTTACTTTAAAAGACGAAAAGCTAGGTGGTATTCTTACGGAGAGAGATATCCTTTTAAAAGTAACTGGAAAAGGATATGATATGGATTTAACGGTAATCGATGAGTTTATTACCCATAATCCTGATTCTGTAACACCAGAAGATCCACTGGCCTATGCACTTAATAAAATGCATATCGGTGGATTTAGAAATGTACCAGTAGTCAATGATGAATTATATCCAATAGGAATTATTAGTATAGCTGACATTATTGCTACAATTGCTGATTATTTCCATAATGATATAATTAATCTTCCACCGTTAGATAAGCTTGTTGATAAATCAGCACAAGAAGGTGGTTGATAAATTATAATTTGATCTGAGTCATTTTTGATAAAGATTTGAATACTATGGTTAAGGTTGTTAAGAAGGCTTTACATAAAAAAAGAACGTCAAAGATAGATATTGGCTGGAGAGAGTGGATATCTTTGACTGAGTTCAATGATTTTTATCTTAAGGCGAAAATTGATACTGGTGCAAGGATGTCAGCTCTTCATGCTACTCATATAAAGGAATACAATAATGATGGTTCCAAATATGTTAGATTTAGGCTATACCAGTCTGATGCTTACAAAATGATTAAAAAACCAATAATAGGATATAAAACAATCAAAAATTCTTTTGGTAAAAAGCAATTAAGACCATTAATTAATATGTCTATTAGAATTGGAGATAATACAATAGACACTGTCATCACCCTCACTAGGAGATCTAGAATGGCATATCCTGTATTAATAGGAAGGTCTTCCCTAGCCAATAATTATCGTATAAATCCCAAAAAATCATATCTTGCGGGAAGAATTAAGTCAAACTCAAAATGAATATCACAATTCTTTCAAGAAATAAAAATCTTTATTCAACTAATAGATTATTCAATGCTGGTACAAAAATGGGTCACAATATTATGGTTGTAGATTATTTGAGATGCTATATCAATATTGGTGAGAATCAGTCAGCTATATATTATGATGGTAAAAAATTAGATGATTATGATGCGGTTCTTCCTAGAATTGGTGCATCACAAACGTCATACGGAACCGCGATAGTTAGGCAGTTTGAGATGATGGGTAATTATTGTGTAAATACGTCAGACTCTATTAAAGCATCTAGGGATAAACTTCGCTCTTTGCAAATTTTAGCGAAACATGGAATAGACATGCCCATAACTGGTTATGCAAGTCATACGATGGATATTCATGATGTAATTGAGAAGGTTGGTAAGACACCATTGATCATGAAGCTCTTACAAGGTACACAAGGAAATGGTATGGTATTAGCTGAGACTATGAAAGCGGCTGAGTCAGTTATGAACGCTTTCAAGCAAGTTGACGCTGATATTCTAGTCCAAGAATTTATAAAAGAGTCTAGTGGTATTGACATTCGTGCTATTGTTGTTGGTGATAAAGTTGTCGCGGCAATGCAGAGAGTTGCGCCAGTTGGAGAGTTTCGTTCAAATGTTCACAGGGGAGCTACGACTAAACATATAAACCTAACAACAGAGGAAGAGGATATAGCTATAAAATCAACCAAAGTATTAGGCTTAAGTGTGGCTGGTGTTGATCTAATGAGGTCAAAACGTGGGCCATTGGTATTAGAGGTCAATTCATCACCAGGTTTACAAGGAATCGAGCTTCTTACTGGCGCTGATGTTGCTGGAGAAATAATCAGTTATATTGAAATTATTTCTAAAGATAAATAGGCAATATCATAGCTAAAAGAAAATTTGCTTTTGTAGTTCATCCACTGTCATCTGAATATATAAGAAATGTGGTACATATCCCTGATAGACTTGCGACTAGGTGGGTCATGAAAATTCTTGAGAAAACGGTTGCCTATTCACCGCCACTACTATATTCCAAAATAGATGGTATTCAATCGGTTGATGGCACAGAGGCAGAAGGCTGGTTAATATCAGTTGGTGGCACACCTAAAGAAATGATGTCACACAGCCCTGAGTTTACTTATAAACGTCTAATAGCTGCATCAAAGATGGCTGAAAGACTTGGTGCAGAGATAATGGGCCTTGGTGCATTTACAAAAGTTGTTGGTGATGCGGGTATGACAGTGGCGAAACATTCTCCTATACCAATTACCACAGGGAATAGTTATAGTGCTTCAGCAGCATTATGGGCTGCAGCAGATGCGATGAAAAAAATGGGCCTAATTGATATACCGAAGGGTAAGGAAAAGTTAACAGCAAAGAGCATGGTTATTGGAGCAACAGGAGCAATAGGGTCTGTATCATCTAAGCTTTTATCTATGGTGTTTAGTGAGGTTATACTTTGTGGAAGAAATACAGAAAAATTGAATACCTTAAAAAACTCAATACACCTAGATAGTCCTGAAACTAAAATTATAACGACAACTGATTCAAGTGAATATCTTTCAGCAGCAGATATGGTAGTAACTGCTACATCAGGAGTTGGAAAAAAAGTATTGGATATAATGAAGGTCAAACCCGGTTGTGTAATAACAGACGTGGCAAGGCCCCTAGACTTAACGCCAAAAGATGTAGCAAAAAGGCCAGATGTAATGTATATAGAGTCAGGGGAGATAGAAGTTCCTGTTAAAGATCATCTTCAAATGCGTGACATACATCTTCCGAAGAATGTAGTATTTGCGTGCATGGCAGAGACAATAGTACTTGCTTTAGAAGGTCGCTTTGAGGAGTTTACAATCGGACGTGATATAGAATGGAAGAAAGTGAAAGAAATATATAAAATGGGATTAAAACATGGTATGAAACTAGCAGCAATCTCAGGTGTGAATGGAGTCTATAAAAAAGATGATATTGATAAGATCAGAAGTCTTGCGCTTGAGGCTGGAAAGGATAATGTAAATTGAATTCAATACCCAGGTTTCATCTTGCGTTTCCGGTACATAGTCTAGAATCTGCCAGAGAGTTCTATGTTAATATCTTAGGGTGCGACACAGGAAGGGAGTCAGTTAGTTGGATAGACTTTGATCTATATGGTCATCAAATTGTGGCTCACCTTTCACCAGATAATTGTAGACCTGTTAGCACCAATCCAGTTGATAATGATAATATTCCCTGTAGGCACTTTGGCGTTATTCTAGAATGGGGTGAATGGGAAGCCCTGCAAAACAGAATTAAAAAATTAGACTATAATTTTCTGATTAAACCAAAGATCAGGTTTAAATCTAAATCGAGTGAACAAGGAACTTTCTTTGTTAATGACCCAAGTGGTAATGCACTAGAGTTCAAATCATTTAAGAATGATTCAATGGTGTTTGAAAAGTTTTAGATAGTTAATTTACAACTATGAAAGCCTATAGATTATTTTTCTCCTTAATTATTGGGATTGTTTTTGCTCAAAATGATTTTTCATTAGAAGATGTAAACCCCGCTTCTGATACTTATGGGCAAAATATTGGCCCATCTTATTTTAATAATACCGTCCGAGTAGTAGGTTTTTTCCATGAATACTGAGGAACCTGTAGAGCCCGGTTCGGTCTTCTCAATGATATATACCTAGACCTTTTATCACAGGGAATAGTGGATGTGAATATTATTGGTGTAGGAAAAGATCAGTACGCAACATCACTTGAAGGAATGATTGATGGTAGGATTCTACCATGGGTCCAAGACAGTAACTCTGAAAATTATCCTGTCTGGACCGATTTTGATGCGAGTCAGAGAGAGGTATTTATCCTTAACTATGAGGGGAATATTGATACTTCATTCGACATTACAATTTATAATCCATCAGACTCTAATGATGTACAGGATTTAACCGATCTTATATTATCTTTTAGAGTGGAAACAGATGAATGTAATACAGGTGAGGTTGATTTATGGGGCGAGTGCTATAATATCGAGGAGACAACCAATATAACCCTTTCTGGTAATCCTGTTACTGGTATACTAGATCTTGGTGAAATTCCCCCACAAATAGGTGATTTAATAAATCTAGATACATTATCATGTGGATTTTGTGGATTTACTGGCTCAATACCACCCGAAATAGGAAATTTAATTAATTTAACAAGTTTAAGTATAATGTGGAGCGGGCTAACTGGTTCCATTCCGCCTGAAATAGTAAACTTGTCGAATTTAAACAGATTGACTTTGTATTCTAATCAGCTTACTGGTTCTATTCCATCTGAGTTAGGAAGCCTAATCAACTTAACTACCTTACAGTTATCCCATAATCAGTTCACTGGTTCGATTCCACCTGAGATAGGTAATCTTAATAACTTGACTCATCTATATTTAAATAATCATGAAAATTCTCCTGGTGAACTCACTGGTTCTATTCCGGCTGAAATAGGAAATCTAATCAATTTAGAAAGATTGGAATTATCCAAT
>CAZYDX010000032.1:9693-21845 GCA_964646455.1 uncultured bacterium
TATTCCGGCTGAAATAGGAAATCTAATCAATTTAGAAAGATTGGAATTATCCAATCAACAATTCACTGGTTCTATTCCGCCTGAGATAGGAAATCTAATCAATTTAGAAAGATTGGAATTATCCAATAACCTACTTATTGGTTCGATTCCACCTGAAATAGGAAACTTAACAAACCTAGGCATACTTCATTTGGATGAGAATGGTCTAACTGGAGAACTTCCTTCTGAGATTTATAATTTAATTAATTTAAGTGGAGGGTATTCTTCTGGAGCGGGCCCTCTTAGTTGGACGAATGGGTTAGATGTTTCTGATAATTTACTAAGTGGCGGAATTTCTTCAGATATTGGTAATCTAATAAACATGGTTTCGATGGATCTATCAGAAAATCAATTCACTGGTTCAATTCCAGCTGAAATAGGTAATCTAAATTATCTTTGGGGTTTAGCACTGGACTCTAATCAATTCTCTGGACCAATACCTATAGAATTATGGGATCAATTAAATCATTTAGAGATATTAGATTTGTCTTTTAATCAATTTTCAGGAGAAATACCTGAAAGTATTTGTCCAATAAATATTCCTTGGGTTACTTTTGATATATCTAACAATCAACTTTGTCCTTCCTACCCAACTTGCATTGAAGATTATATTGGTGAACAAGACTCTACTAATTGTAATTCAATTGAATACAATGGACCAGTATGGTATGTAGCTACATCTGGTTCAGACGAAAATGGTATTGGATCAGAGGAAAGTCCTTTTGCTACAATTCAAAAAGGAATTAATGAATCAAACAATGGTGATACAGTGTTAGTTAGTCAAGGCCATTATTGTGGCTCTGTTGATTTTGTAGGAAAAAATATTATTGTGGGTTCTCAATTTTTAATTGATAATAACGAGTCAATAATTGATTCAACAATTTTAGGACAAGGCAATCCTTATGATTACTACAGTAATTGTGGCGATTTTTTTGGAGGAGTGCAATTTATTGGTGGTGAAGATTCAACATGTGTTTTTACTGGATTTACTATCACTGGTACATTTGGTGATTCACCAATTAAATGTATAGACTCAAGTCCCTCTTTATCATATCTAAATATTAGAAATAACTATATCAATAGCGATGGAGGTGGCTCATTATATCTAATTAATTCTGAAGCCAACCTTAATAACTTGATTATAAATGATAATGGGAAAGGAGGCCAATCTTATGGCGGAGCAGCTATATATATAGATAATTCATCGGTTTTTATTAATAACTCATTAGTCTATAATAATTCTTCAACATACGAACACCATGGATATGCCATGAACACATACACAGGTGGAATAGTTGCAGTAAATAACTCTATTTTGAGTTTAAATAAAATTTCTTTCTATGGAAATTCAGGAACCGGATCTCATTCTTATGAACCATTTGGATATGGTAGTGCCCTTCATCTTTATGATAGCAGTAACGCCACAATATTAAATTCTATTTTTTGGAATGAAGGAAATATATTTACAGGAGAACTAGAACAGGTTGTTGGATCAGCAGATATTTCTTTTTCAAATATTATAGGAGGATGGGAAGGTCAAGGAAACATTGATGTTAATCCATTATTTTGCAATCCAGATAGTAGTGATTTTTCATTATCAGAAGACTCACCATGTGTTACTACTGGTCAAAACAATGCAACCATGGGAGCTTTAGGTATAGGTTGTGAAGCTTTCCTTACCATAGAGAAGGATATATTACCATTCCAATATGTTCTCTATCAAAACTATCCGAACCCATTTAACCCAACTACGCAAATACGTTATTACTTACCGAACAATGAATTTGTAAGTATTAATATATATGATGTTTTGGGTGATAAAATAAAGTCATTAATTAGATCCAATCAGGAAGCGGGATACAGGTCAATAACCTGGGATGGAACCAATAATTTAGGTCAATCAGTGTCTGCGGGTATGTATATATATATAATCCAAGCAGGTCAGTACAGCCAGACAAAGAAGATGGTGCTACTGAAATAACCAATTACTATAAAACAAATACATTTTATTAAAATTTCGTAGATTATGTCATGCTTGAACTATTAAAAAATATCTTGAGATATAGGTTTTTTTGGTTAATAGCCGCTGCTGCATTGTTGCTTTACTATGACTACAAGACAATAGCGTCATTTGTTTTTATCAGCTCAATACTCGATCTAAGTATTGTGCAGGAATATGATAAAAATAAAATGATAAATTCAGAAGACGAAGAAGAATAGATCTTAATAGATATCCATGCCAAAATCTTGGGTTGAAAAAAGAGATAATAAAAAAGAATATCAGGTTAAGATAAACCCGAAAAAATTTGCTGATATGCCTGAGGGATCAAAAATGCTGATTCCTACGCCTAAAATCGTAGATAATTACGTTAAAAAGATTCCAAGTGGTATTTTTATAAATACAAAAAAATTAAGGCATGAATTGGCATTTCAGAAAGAAGCAGAGGTTACTTGCCCACTAGTTACAGGGATATCTCTGCGAATAATATCAGAGGCTGCATATGAAGAATTTCAAAAATATAAAAGACTTAACCAAATAACTCCTTTCTGGCGTGTTGTACATCCAGAAAGCAAATTGGCAAATAAGCTTTCGTTTGGTGTGGAGTTTTTAATTCAAAATCAATTTGAAGAAGGTATTCAACTATGCAATTGATTGATCTGAAAAACATGAAAAAATTTCTATTTATAATTCTATTTTTTGGTATCTGGAGCTGTGAGGAGGAAGAGACAGAAGCAAAAGACTGTGCAGGAATACCTGACGGTTCAAATGTTTGTGGCTGTATAGATACACTAGCATCCAATTTCGATAGTATTGCCACATATGATGATGGTAGCTGTGAATATCTACTCAATGGGATACCAATCAAATGGATCAAAACCTATTCAATATCTGAAAATAGTGGACTGGATGAAAGCTGGAAAGTTATAAAGTCTTCTGATGGTGGTTTCGTAATTTCTGGAGCTTCAGACTATAAAGGGCTTTTAATTAAAACCGATCCTAATGGTGTGAAAGAGTGGCACAAGATATATGATAATTCAACTTCATTATTTGGAGTAGTCCAGAGTTTGGATGGGGGATTTATTGCTGTTGGGTATTATGAGTGTGATACTCTTCCTGGTTGTTATCCAGATATGTATCTATTAAAAACAGATTTTACTGGGAATATAGAATGGGAAAAATCAGATGGTACAGCCGAAAATAATGACTGGGCCAGAGATGTAATCCAAACGCAGGATGGTAATTATGTAATCACAGGTACTTGGAATGATGACGGATGGAACTCCAAGGCATCTCTTCGAAAATATAGCAATAATGGAGACTTAATTTGGGGTAAAACATTTAGTAGCTCTACAGCAAATGAAGGTAACAGTCTTATCGAAGATGCTGATGACAATATAGTTTTCGTTGGATACTCCGGTGAGCAGCATGGTGCATACAAGCATTTTATGGTGAAAACTGACTTAGATGGAGGACAAATATGGAAGAAAAAAACACAATCAGTTGGTGATGCCTTGCTCTATGGAGTATGCGAATCACCCGCCGGGGGCTATGTAGCAGCTGGATTTTGCAATAGCTGGAGAAGCAATCTAACAGTAGAACGAAATAGTGACGGTGGTATAGAGTGGGATAACTGTTTTATTGATGAGAGTAGTCACTATGGCTACTATGATATAATACCATCATCTGATGGTGGATACTATTTAATTGATGATCTCTGCTATTTAACAAAAGTTGACGCTGCTGGTGAGCTTATATATAGTGCTAAACTAAGTCATGTAAATCAGTCTGTTATTGAATTAGATGATGGGGATATTGTTATGGGCGGCTTTGGGTTTAGAGAAGGAAACTCTGGTGGAACTATATCACTACTTCGTTTGGACCCATCAAATCTAGAATAAAATTTTATTATATAAACAAGTACTAGGGTAAAAGGTGCACTCAGTAATTTGGAAATATATGTATTAAATTTACTATAAATAAGAAAGGAGTTAATATGGTAATTCAAGTAGTTAATTTTAATCTAGAGGGAATTGGTCACCAAGATTATCTGGGAGCAACGGTTGACGTAGCACCAGCATTTAAGGCTTTGAATGGTTTGATTTCAAAAGTATGGCTATCCGATGAAGAGAATAATATTTATGGTGGTGTTTACACTTGGGAAAATCGTCAGGCAATGGAAGATTATCTCAATAGTCAGTTTTATGATGAGGTATTAGGCAGTAATCCTAGTTTTGTTAATATATCCTCTAAAGCTTATGATGTACTTGAAGAGCAAACAAAAATAACGAGTTAGTTATTTATATTTTATATAAAAACATTAGGCCCCACTTTAGTGGGGTTTTTTGTTTATAGTCCCACACACATTGTAGGGTCATTCTTTATAGGTTTTATAATAAAGTTTTTTATATTAGACTATTATCTATAGATTAAATAATATTAAAATATATAAGGAGTAATATTCATGGAAGGTCTAATCGGTTTAATTATTTTTCTTGGGATTTTTATTGGTTTAATAGCTTCATACTGGATCATTTTCACTAAGGCTGGTGAAAGTGGTTGGAAATGTTTAATTCCAATTTATAATCTTATTATCATTTTAAAGATATCCAAAAAACCAATTTGGTGGATTATACTTATGTTTATTCCATTTGTTAATTTTGGTGCTATTATTATGATAAATCTTGCTCTTAGTGGATCTTTTGGTAAAGGTACAGGATTTGGTGTCGGACTAACCCTATTGCCATTTGTATTTGCCCCGCTACTAGCATTCGGCGATGCAGAATATGTCTCTGATTAATTCTTTTATTTTTAAGGAAAAAAATATTATGAAGAAAGTAGTTCTAATACCGATACTTTATTTACCGATTATATTATTTTCACAAAGTTCATCTGAAAGACAAGGTGTTAGAGAACGTATTGAAACTGCCGTTGATCAGGGCCTAATTACTCGGAATCAAGCTGATGAACGCTACGCTAAATACAGAGAAAGATTAAGACAGCCTAATGATGAAATTTCTAATAAGTCTGAACAAAAAACAGACCTATTAACTCACTATAAAAAACTAGGCGTGAATAATTTAAGCCGAATTAAAAAAAGTCTTTCTAATAATGGAATTTCCGACAATCAACTAGATGGTGTTTTACGGGGAATGATTCGACTTATACACGTAGCAAAAGCTGATGAAAACAATTATGAAATGAATCCAAGAATGCAAAATTATTTTGAAGATAGAATTGGCCTTGATCCAAAGCAAGTGCAGTATGTTATGGATCTTTCTGTAAGAATAGCTAGACGTGTAAAATAATTTTTATTTGATGTTTGGCAGAAGCGCATCATCAATATGAACATTATACGTATTGCTTATCATATCCATAGTGGCGTGGTTTTTTATTTAAAGAATATATGGCCCGAGATGATTCTAATCTATTAAAGGGTGAGGAAGTATAGCACTCTCATACAACATAAAAAAATTTTGTAGATTTAATTATGTCAGCATTTGAATTTGTAGCAGTTTTATTTTCTGTAATAGTGGGTCTTGCCATTTCGCATCTATTAAGTGCAGCCTCAGAACTAATAGAAATACATGGTCGTGTAACAACATATTGGGTTAATAGTCTCTGGATGATAACAGTATTTATCTGGGATATTTTTTCTTGGTGGGGAATGTGGCCACTAAATGATCTTGAAATGTGGAATTATCCATCCTTTTTTCTTGTAGTAGTCAATCTAAGTGGTATCTATATGATGACAACGTTAGTTTTGCCGAGGGCTCCTGAATCAGGCGTAGTTGATCTAGAAGACCATTATTTTTTAGTACATAGAATATTTTTTATCATTACTGCATATAATTTTGCCTCGATAATATTGATAAATCATTTCATATTTTTAAAAGCCATCTTTTCACCTTTTACCATAATGCCGTTTCTTCTCACATTTCTATCAATATATGGAGCGATAACAAAATCCAGGCGCTATCATGGTTTTTTGTCGGTCTTTACTTTTATTTCTCTAATTATATTTATGTCTCTTGATATAACTGAGATTAAATAAGTGGGTAGTTGAGCATACAGATTTCTAAGTGGATTAGGTATGAAAAAACTTACAATTTTACTTATAATAATTTCTTTTTTAACCGCTAATATAAAACCAAGGGCGCGGGATCTAGGGATACCATTTTTTGGAAAACCTGGTAGGTATAATGCTATAACTGATGTCAAAGGGGTAGAAGTTGGGCACTCCACCATTATCTTCGGTAAAGGAAAAAATATAGTTGGAATGGGCCCAGTTAGAACCGGCGTAACAGCTATTTTCCCAAGAGGTAAAAAATTTAACCCAGTATATGCGAACTGGTATAGCTTGAATGGGAATGGCGAAATGACTGGAACCACATGGGTTACAGAGTCTGGTTTTTTAGAGACACCTATAATGATTACAAACACAAACAGCGTGGGTGTGGTAAGAGATGCGGTATTGAAATGGTATGTTGATCATAATTGGTATGGTAATGAAGAATGGTGGTATACCTATCCTGTTGTAGGAGAGACGTATGATGGGTTTTTGAATGATATTTATGGTTTTCATGTAAAAGAAAAACATGTTTTAGAGGCTATTAAAAATGCCAGGACTGGACCTGTTAAAGAAGGAAATATCGGAGGTGGAACCGGTATGTTGACATTAGGGTTTAAAGGAGGCATTGGGAGTTCTTCTAGAGAAGTCAAGATAAATGATAGAAAGTATATAGTTGGCGTGTTGGTACAGTCAAATTTTGGTAGTAGAAAAAATTTAACAATAAGTGGTGTTCCAGTAGGGCTTGAGCTAGCGGATACGTTAAAATTGATCTACAATGCATCTCCAAGCAATAAGAAAAAGGATGGTGATGGATCAATCATTGTCATTGTCGCCACTGATGCACCATTACTTCCGCATCAGTTAAAGCGTATTGTCCATCGTGTACCAATTGGGATTGGGAATGTTGGTGGAAGAGGTTCAAATGGGTCGGGAGATATATTTTTAGCATTTTCCACAGCGAACAAGAATGCTTTTAATCGGCAGAAAACAACAACCGTTAGAACAATCCCTAACGATTTAATCACCCCTTTATTTGAGGCGACAGCTCAGGCTGTTGAAGAGGCGATTATAAATGCTATGATTGCCGCAGAAACTATGGATGGCATACACGGAAATACCGCCTACGCAATTCCGCATGATAAACTAGTTAAAATATTGAAAAAGTATAATAGGATAGACTAATGTCTGAGCCCACGCGTAAACTTGCGGCCATTGTTTTTACAGATATAGTTGGGTTTACAAAGCTTACTGCAGATGATCAGTCTAAAGCTTCTAACTTATTGAAAGAGCAGAGAGCACTTCTTAAGCCAATCGTAGAATCTTTTAATGGCTCATGGGTAAAAGAAATAGGTGATGGATTACTACTGATTTTTGAAACGGTAACTGATGCCGTAAGATGCTCTATTGAGATACAAAAAATAACCAAAGAGGTAGATGCTTTAGACCTGCGCATTGGAATTCATCAGGGAGAGATTCTTATTGAAGAAAATGATGTCATTGGTGATGATGTTAACATTACCTCTAGAATCGAGCCTTTCTCTGCTACTGGTGGTATTGCCATATCAAATAAAGTTCATGATGCAATCATCAGAGAAAAAGAATTTGAAACGAAATACCTAGGTAAACCTCAACTAAAAGGTGTAGGACAAAAGGTCGAGGTATATTGCATTACATCACATAATCTTCCAGAGACAAATATATCCGAGGTTTCTGCTAAGTTAGAGCCGGAGGGCTATCAGTGGAATTTATTTAGCGTTACTGGAGCTTTATTATCTTTAATAGGTGCACTATTTTGGATCAATGTTTCATTTTTAGGTATTGGTATAGCTGATACACCGAATGTCCCATCTATTGCGATATTGCCGCTCGATAATAAGGGAGCAGAAGAAGATGAATTCTATGCTTATGGTATAAGTTCAGACCTGATTGCTGATGTAGCATCAGCTGGACTTATCAGAGTTGCAAGCCTAAATAGAATTGAAGAATTAGGCGATATATCATCCAACGATATAGCGAAAAAATTAGACGTAAGATATATCGCTGAAGGCGCGCTTTGGAAAAGAGATAGTATTTTTCAGCTTTCCATGGAAGTCTACGATACTAAATCTAAAAAAGTTGTCTGGTCGGAAAGATGGCAAAAAAATTGGAATGATTTTCCCAACATAGGAAGTGCGCTTTCTGAAAATATTCTTGAAATCCTTAAAGTAGAACAGCGTTCAGACGCGCAAAAATTTGTTTTAGATCCAGATGCATATGAGTTTTATCTAAAGGGTAAACATAAGTATGAAAAGCGTGAATACGCTGAAGAAACGGAGATTGCAAGAGGACTCTTAAAAAAAGCAATAGAATTGGATGATAATCTGATAGCTGCACATATATTACTTGCCGAGACATTAAATGACTTGGATAAGAAATTAGAAATTTATTCTTCTGTATATAAAAAGGCAGAAGCGCTTGGAAATAAAATGTGGATGGGGCGTAGCATTCGTAAAATTGGAAATACGTTCTTTGGAAAGGGAGACAAAGACAAGGCCTTGGACAATTGGAAAAAAGCCCTTACAATTGCCGAAGAAATTGGTGATAAGTCGGGGATGAGTGGAAGTATTAACAATATTGGAATTGTATATTTTATTAATGATGATTTCGATAAAGCTTTAGAATATTACAATAAGTCTCTTTTTATAAATGAGGAACTTGATGATAAGTCTAGCATCGCATTGAACCTTAGTAATATCGGAAATGTCTTTAATAAAAAAGGAGATTCTGAACAGACGTTTGATTATTATAAAAGGGCGCTTTCTATATATGAAGAAATTGGTAACAAAAAAGCAACTTCAAATACACTTAGAAAACTCGCATTGATTTATAAAGACAAGGGTAATTATGATAGAGCTTTAGATTATAATATAAGGTCATTACAAAACTATGAGGATCTTGGGTATGGTAGAGAAGAGCTTGAAGCCATGGAATGGATTGGGTGGGCTTATTTTACTATGGGTGTTTTTGATGAATCAATTAAGTATTATGAAAAGCGAATTTCTTTTGATAATGGATCAAGTGATAAAGAATGGATCGCTTTTATTTATGGCAAACTAGGCTTTAGTTATTTTTATTCCCAAAATTATATTAAAGCTTTAGAAAATTTTGAAGTATCTACCCGGTTGTCTTTAGAGGAAACAAATGAAGAAATGCTGCACGTAAAAATTTATCTAGCACTAACTAAGAAACAACTTGGTAAAGAATATGATATTTCGGAAATACGTAGCTTAGATAAAATTGAAGACATTGTTCGATATTATTATATCGATCATTTTGGTCTATATAAGCTATTAGGAGGTAGAGTTTATCTGGAAAAAGCCTACAAAGATATCCAGAGAAAAGCGGATAAGATGGAGCCTGAATTCAAAGAAAAATACCTAAACTATTCAGTTCAAAAACAAATTATAGAAGAGTACAAAAAGGTAATCAGCTAAATATTGGAATTGTCATAGATGATCATTTGTATATTCAAGCATGAGAAATTATATATTATGTATATCTATTGTTTTATTAATATCATTAATAAAAGGTCAAGATTCCGATGTCAGCGTTATAAAATTCAAAGTTGGCGATGTTGCACCAAATTGGTCACTTAAAACCGAGTCTGGTAAATTCGAATTTCTAAAGAATTGGACAGTAAAGAAACATAGGCAACTACGTAAACCATCTATTCAGCCTGATAGATATGTGGTTCTGTTTGTTTTTTTTGCAACATGGTGCCCTCCATGCGTAGATCAATTACAACCACTTGAAGAAGTATATCAAAAATATAAAAATGATAAGATTAAGTTTTTTATTATTGACGAGACTGATCCTGACTCTGATGCACCAGATACGAGAACAATGCTATCTGAAAAAAATATTACCATGCCATACGTAGTAGATGACTGGAAAATTGGAAGCAGGTATGGGGTAAGAGCTATCCCAACAATATTTATTGTTGATAAGTACGGAATTATCCAAAATATAAGAGTGGCATTTAATGAAGATGAGGATTTTATGGCAGAGCTCTCTGGAATCATTGACCCATTATTAAGGTAGTGAAATATCATCTACTTATATTTTTATTTATAGCTCTTTTGGGCTGTGATAATAGCAAACAAAATAACACGACATATCACTCACATAAATTAGACTCAGTTCCTTACTCAGAAGCAGTCCAAGTGGGGGATATGTTATATATCTCGGGTCAGATTGCTAATCTTGAAGATGATTATTATAAAATTGTAGATGGTGGGATACGACCTCAGGTTAATCAAACTATGAAAAATATTAAAACCATATTAGATAAGCACAACGCAACAATGGATGACATTGTTAAATGTACTTGTATCTTAGCAGATGGTGATGATTGGGGGGTAATGAGCGAGGAATATGTCAAATACTTTAAAAAACATAAACCCGCAAGAACAACATTTGGTGGAGCCGAGCTAGGTGATGGTATTCTTGTGGAGATTGAATGTATTGCTAAACTTAATAATTAATCGTGAAGATATATTTATTTGCATTTTTAATATCAGGATTTTTATTTGGACAGCCAGAGGAAATTATAGAAGAAAAAGATTCAACATATGTTATTTTTAAGTCAGGGGATACAGTTCACGTAAATAGGATGTCAGCCAATATCGGCTACCAGAATATGATAAACTTTAATCTTGATTTTTTTGATTCTGACAGTGTTGAGTATGATATATCAGAGGTAGATAAAGTAATTAATAGTCAAAATGAGATTGTGATCAGCAAAAATTTGTTATTTCTCATTCAATTTGCTCGAGGTTTTTCTAATCTAATTACAAATTTCTATCTATTATATCTAATCTTTACATAACACAAGAATCTAGTATAGAAATACCATCACCAAATTCAATAAAAATTGATCTATTTGATTAGCCATATTTATTTATTATCTAAATTGAATATGTAAACTATGATAATTAAATTTAATCAGTTTACACGAAATAAATAAGGAACTAAATATGAAAAAACTAATATATATGCTAATTCCATTGTTTCTATTTTTCTCATGCGAGGAGGAGGCAGCTGATGATGCAGTAGTGGAAGATGCTACTTTAACAGGTAATTGGAGCTTGGGTAGTATGACTCCTTATGAGGATTATAATTGTTCCATTGCTGATGATGATGACTTTATCAATATACCTGGGATGACACTTACTGGAACTAGTGTCCTTACAGATACAGAGATTACCCAATCACTTAACTATTCAGTGACAGGTGAATGGTGGTGTACTGTAAATGATGGTACCATTTCTTCAGATGGCAGTACATGCTCTTCAGATGGCGAATCAATAGCCATGTCAGAAATGTGGAATGAATATATGTGCGGATTCTTAGGAGAAGATGGCGGTACTTGGGATGCGACAAATGAAACATGTGGGGTTACTGAGCAATGGGATCCTGCTCCTTATACAGTTAGCACAGATGGCACAATGTTGATTATCACAGAATCTGAATGTAATTGCGATGATTCTAATGACTGTGATGATGCTACTGAACAAGAATGTGCTGCAATTGATGGTGCTGAATGGGAGGTTGAGACCGATACATTGGAGATGTCAATCACAGGAAATACATTGACATTAACGGAGAAAAGAAATAACCCAGAAGATGCTGAATGCGATTGTCCTGATGAAGATTCGGATTGTGATTGGGAATTAGATGAAGCTGCTTGTACTGCTGCAGGTGGTGACTATGATAATGGTCAAGAATGTTATGTTTGGACATGGACCAAAAATTGATCTAGTAATAGGTTGACCAATACTTTAAGCCCCACTTATGTGGGGTTTTTAGTTTATGTGGTCTTTTTCAAAGAATAAAATTTCGTAGATTTATTTATGCATAAACTTTTAATAAATATCACTATCTATTTTTTTGTAATTGTAAGTGGCCTAAAATCACATGAACCAGTTTCTGATCGCAAGATAAATTTTCCCGATATTAAAGGATATAAAACGTTGGTGTGTGACTTGCATATGCATTCAGTTT
>CAZYDX010000033.1:0-20772 GCA_964646455.1 uncultured bacterium
TTTGTTGGAATGGCAATTAACGTACATCATTAACTAAAATAAAAAAGGAAGTATAAAATGGAAGCAACTTTATTAGTCCCAATAGGATTAGGTATAACTGTAATAGGTGCTGGACTTGGCATCGGAAAATTTGCAGCAGCAGCAGCAGAAGGTGTTGCCAGGCAACCTGAAGCTGCCGATAAAATTAGTGGAGCAGTTCAGCTACCACTTTTCTTATTAGAAGGTGTGGCGATCCTTGCTGAGGTGTTTATCTTTTTGATGCTCATTATATAATAGTATAATACTATGAATCATTATTGGAGTGTTCCAGGTGATGAGGTTCTCCATGAGTCAACAGGTGCTCATGGAGGCCCGTCAGAACAAAATCCGCTTGTACAGTTAGATCCCGGTCTATTTATATGGACCGTTTTAACTTTCTTGTTGTTGTTAACGGTTCTCGCAAAATTTGCGTGGAAGCCAATGCTTACAATGCTTGACGATAGGCAAAAAGGTATAGAAGATTCTTTATTATCTGCCGAAAAAGCTAGAAAAGAGCTTGAAGGTATAAATGAAGAGTCCGAGGCTATCCTATCAAAGGCTAAAACTGAAGCTCAATCGATTGTAACTGACGCGAAATCTGCAGCAGAAAAATTAAAAGAAGATATTGTAGCAAAAGCAAATCAAGAATCTGATAATCAATTACAAAAAGCTAAAAATCAGATTGATGTTGAAAAAGATAAAGCACTTATAGAGATTCGTAAAGAGGTCGTTGACTTATCTATTAAAGTTGCAGAAAAGATAATAAAGAAGAATATATCAAAAGATGATAATACTGCAATCATTGATGAATCAATAAAAAAGCTAAAAAATTATGAAGCTTAATAAATCTGTTAAACAATTTTCTAATGTTCTTTTTGAGTGTGCTAATAATGCAGATTCTCTTGATGAAGTGCGGAACTCAGTAATATTGTTTGATGATCTTATTCGTTCAAATATTGAACTAAAAAGCTTTGTTCAATCAAAGCGAGTATCGCAAGAACAGAAACTAGAGATATTAGTTCAGGTATTCGGTTCATCTGTTCATGGTTTGGTATTAGGTATTGTATCATATCTAAGCGGTATGCATACGAATAAAATAATCAGTCAAATAAAAAAATATTATCTGGCAAATTATAAACTAACTAAAAACAAAGTGTCCATTCATGCTGTTGTAAGTAATACAATGGAAAAAGAAGATGAAGCTAAGATGAAACAAAAACTAGATCAAATATTGAGTAGAGATACAGATCTATCTATTGAGATTGATAAATCGTTAATTGGTGGAGTAAAGCTAAGAATCGAAAATACTTATTTGGATGCATCGATTAAAAGTCAAATTAATAACGTCAAATTAGAATTAATGAAAATGTGAGTTAGGAAATTATGGAAATAAAAACTGATCAAATAACAGCATTGCTCAAAGAGCAATTAGAAAAATATGATAACGTTGTTGATGTTTCTGAAGTTGGTGAAATAATCGAAGTTGGTGATGGTGTGGCTAGAGCATCTGGACTTGAGAATGTTATGAGTTCTGAGTTAGTCGAATTGCCAAATAATGTCTTTGGTATGGCATTGAATCTTGAAGAGGATAATGTTGGTCTGGTTTTGTTTGGTGAAACTAGATTAATAAAAGAAGGAGATATTGCCAAGAGGACTGGGCGTGTAGTAGAAGTCCCTGTAGGAAAAGAAATGCTTGGTCGGGTTGTTAACCCATTAGGTCAGCCTATAGATGGGAAAGGCCCAATTAATAGTTCTGATACTCTACCGATTGAAAGAAAAGCATTGGGTGTGATGGCACGTAGCCCTGTTAATGAACCATTGCAAACTGGGATTAAGGCTATTGATAGTATGGTGCCTATTGGTAGAGGACAAAGAGAATTGATTATCGGTGACCGTCAAACTGGGAAAACTGCTGTTGCTATAGATGCAATTATAAATCAAAAATATACACATGAAACAGATAATCCTGTTTATTGTGTTTACGTTGCTATTGGTCAAAAAGCATCCACTGTTGCTAGTTTGGTTTCAGAGCTAGAATCTCAAGGTGCTATGGAATATACAATCGTTGTCGCTGCTAACGCATCTGACCCTGCTCCTATGCAGTACATCGCACCATATGCTGGATGTGCTATGGGTGAATATTTTAGAGATAATGGGCAACATTCTTTAATTGTATATGACGATTTATCAAAACAAGCTGTGGCATATCGCCAGATGTCTCTTGTTTTAAGAAGGCCACCTGGTCGTGAGGCATTTCCTGGTGATGTATTTTATTTACATAGTCGTTTACTTGAGAGGGCTTCTAAATTATCAGAGGATCATGGTGGAGGATCACTAACGGCTCTACCAGTGATAGAAACGCAAGAGGGTGATGTTTCTGCATACATACCTACGAATGTGATATCAATTACTGATGGCCAGATTTATCTTGAAACAAATCTTTTTAACTCGGGTATAAGACCCGCAATTGATGTAGGACTATCAGTATCTCGCGTGGGTGGGAATGCACAGATTAAGGCAATGAAAAAAGTCGCTGGCACGCTAAGACTAGATTTAGCGCAATACCGTGAGCTAGAGGCATTTGCTAAATTTGGATCAGATCTAGATAAATCTACGATTGATCAATTGACTCGTGGAGAGAGGATGGTGGAGATATTAAAACAGAATCAGTATGTCCCAATGGCTGTAGAGAAGCAAGTTGCTATAATATTTGCGGCCTCCAAAGGATATCTAGATGATATTGATGCGGATAATGTATCAGATTTTGAATCAAGTCTCTTTGACTATCTTGATGCCAATGCTTCTAAACAATTGCAATCTATAAGGGATGAAGGCACCATAAGCGATGAGAATAGTGAATTCTTAGATAAAGCAATCTCAGATTTTAAAAATAGTTTTAAGGTTTGATCTGTGGCAAGTCTCAAAGATATTAGAGATAGAATCAAATCTGTTAAAAGCATTCAGAAAGTAACCAGTGCGATGAAAATGGTTGCTGCAGCAAAAGTTCGGAAAGCTCAAGAGAGAATGGAGCAGGCTAGACCTTATACGTATGCCCTTGAAGATGTAATTCATAATATATTACCTGACATCGATAGAAGCTTATTGAATCTATTAGAGATAAGAGAAATAAAACGTAAAGCATATGTGATTGTTAGTGCAGATAGAGGACTTGCTGGTGCGTTTAATACAAATATAACTAAAGTAGCACAAAAAGAGATTGATCAATTTGGTAAGGAAAATGTTGATCTGTTTTGTATAGGTAAAAAGTCTAGAGATTATTTTAAAAGAAGAGACTATAATATAATTGAAAGTCATATAGAATTTTGGAATGAGCTTGACTATGATAGTGCAATGATGATAGGTAGAAGTATTGTTAATCATTTTACAAGTGGCAAAGTTGATGAAATACATGTAGTGTATAATTATTTTATAAACTTAGCTCAACAGGAAATTAAATCTGAAGTTTTACTGCCATTAGTTTATGATGATAAAAAAATTGAAGTTAAGGATAGGCTTTATGAGCCTTCTAAAGAAAAGTTAGTTAGTTCTTTAGTACCTAGACATTTAAATATTCAAATTTGGAAATATCTTCTTGAGTCATATGCGAGTGAACAGGCTGCTAGAATGTTAGCGATGGAAAATGCGACAACAAATGCTGGAGATATGATTAAAAGTTTAACGCTAGAATTTAATAAAGCTCGTCAGGCTGCGATTACAACGGAGATGCTTGAAATCGTTAGTGGAGCTGAAGCATTGAAAGAATAATTAATTAATAAGGAATAATTTTATGTCAGTAAAAGGAAAAGTTTCTCAGGTCATGGGTGCGGTTGTTGATGTTGTTTTCGAACAGGGACATTTGCCAGATATTTATAATGCTCTCAATATTGATCGCGGTAAAGAAAGTGATTTGGTGTTAGAAGTCGCACAGCACTTAGGTGATTCGTCAGTTCGTACTGTGGCTATGGATTCTACGGACGGATTGGTTAGAGGAACTGAAGTCGTTGATAGCGGTATCCCAATTTCAGTCCCTGTAGGACCTGAAACTTTGGGCCGACTTTTTGATGTTTTGGGGAATACAATAGATAATAAAAAAGAAGTTGAAACAGAAAAGGTGAATCCTATCCATCGACCTGCACCACGACATGAAGACCTAGCCACTTCAACTGAGATACTTGTTACAGGTATTAAAGTAGTTGATCTAATGGAGCCGTATACAAAAGGTGGAAAGACTGGGTTATTTGGTGGCGCTGGAGTAGGAAAAACTGTATTGATACAAGAATTAATTAGAAATATTGCCACAGAGCATGGTGGATATTCTGTTTTTGCTGGTGTAGGTGAAAGAACTAGAGAAGGAAATGATTTATATAATGAGATGACGGAGTCTGGTGTTATAGAAAAAACAACGATGGTTTTTGGACAAATGAACGAGCCACCTGGAGCTAGACTAAGAGTCGCGCTTAGTGGGCTTGCAATGGCGGAATACTTTAGAGATGATGAAGGAAGAGATGTGCTATTATTCATTGATAATATTTTTCGTTTTACTCAAGCCGGATCTGAGGTTTCTGCACTTCTAGGAAGAATGCCTTCTGCGGTTGGGTATCAGCCAACTCTCAGTACTGAGATGGGTGATTTACAAGAGCGGATTACTTCTACAAAGAATGGCTCAATAACATCTGTCCAAGCTGTTTATGTCCCTGCAGATGACTTAACTGACCCAGCACCTGCCACAGCATTTGCACATTTAGATGCAACATCTGTTCTGGAACGAAAGATTGCAGAATTAGGCATTTATCCCGCTGTGGACCCACTTGCTTCTACGTCTAGGATATTAGATCCAAGAATAATTGGTGATAGGCACTATGATACTTCCCAAAAAGTTCAAGAAGTATTGCAGCAATATAAAGATTTGCAAGATATCATTGCCATTTTAGGTATGGATGAACTCTCAGATGATGATAAGCTAACAGTATCTAGAGCTAGGAAAATGCAGAAATTTATGTCACAACCATTTTTTGTTGCTGAACAGTTTACAGGATTCGAAGGAAGATATGTAAGCCTTGAGGATACAGTATCGGGTTTTGAGGCTATACTAAATGGTGATGTTGATGACCTTGCTGAGAATTCTTTTGCATATGTTGGTACGATTGATGAGGCAATAGATAAGGATAAAAAGGCAGCCGCATAGTGAAAGCATTTTCTGTAGAAATTGTGACCCCCATTAAAGTATTAAATCAGGAAAGTGTAAAATATCTAAGATGCCCTGGTATTGACGGGTCATTTGGTATTATGAAAAATCATCGTGAGGGTGTTTTTGCATTAGATATTGGTGAAATAAAAATTCAGACTAATAGCAGTACAGAATGGTTCTCTACAAGTGGTGGGTTTGTTGAGGTCAGTTTAGAAAAAGTTGAGTTGCTATTAGAGTCTGTTGAAAAATCTAATGAAATAGATGTGAAGCGTGCAACTGAAGCTTTAGAGAGGGCAAAAAATCGGAAAAATAATTCTCAAGAGAAAATAGATGATATTAGACTTGAGGCTTCACTTTCTAGAGCGATGAATCGTTTAAGAGTATCCAAAAAATAGTTTTATTTATATCATACATAAAAAGGATCATCTTTATAATATCACGATGGTCAATTTATTAATAAATTTTATATAATGTTTAAGCGTACACACACCTGTGGAGAACTAAACCAGTCTTTTGTAGGTAGCAAAGTCAAATTAAATGGCTGGGTCAACACTGTAAGGCTCCATGGTAAAGTTGTTTTTGTTGACCTTAGAGATAGATATGGGAAAACACAGCTGATATTTGATGAAAATTCATTCCCTAAAGAATTCGACAAAATAAAAAAACTATCTATAGAAGATGTACTTTCTATTAAAGGGATTGTAAATAATAGAGAGAAATCTTTAATAAACTCCGATATGAAAACTGGTGAAGTAGAGATTTCTGTTAATGAATACAGTATTTTAAATGAAGCCTCACCGTTACCTTTTGTTTTATCCGATCGAAATAATGCCGAAGAGCAATTCCGATTAAAGTATCGTTATCTAGAACTAAGAATTGAAGAACTTCAAAAAAATATTTTAATAAGACATAATACATATCAGGCGACACGTGAGTATTTATCGAAAAATAATTTTTTAGAGATTGAGACTCCTATATTAATGAAATCCACACCAGAAGGTGCTCGAGATTATTTGGTTCCAAGTCGATTACATCATGGAAAATTTTATGCTTTGCCACAATCACCTCAAATATATAAACAAATATTAATGATATCTGGCTATGATCGTTATTTTCAAATTGTAAAATGTTTTCGAGATGAAGATTTGCGAGCTGACCGCCAACCAGAATTTACTCAGATAGATATTGAGATGTCATTTGTTGATGAAGAAGATATTTTTTCAAAGATGGAAGATTTAACAAGAAATATTTTTTCAACTGTAAAAGGGGTTGAATTGCCGAACCCTTTCCCAAGGATAACATATAAGCAGGCGATGGAAACATATGGATCTGATAAGCCTGATACTAGATATAACATGAAATTAATTGATATTAAACCATTTACTGATAAGTCTGATTTTAATGTATTTAACTCTGTGAAATCTGTTCGTGGTTTAGTTGTCAGGACAGGTGCAAAATATAGTAGAAAAATTATTGATGAATTAACTGATGAAATTAAAAAGCATAAGGCGAAAGGGTTAGCCTGGATTAAATATCAAGAAGGTCAATTTAATGGTGGAATATCAAAGTTTTTTCCTAAATCATTACAAGCTGATATGATTGAAAATTTAAAAATAAATGATGGTGATATTTTATTTATGGTCGGAGATAATAATAATATTGTATGTAAGTCTCTAGGAAAGCTTAGGACCTTAGTTGCTGCAAAAGAAGAATTAGCTAATAAGGAACATTATAAACCTGTATGGGTGACTGAGTTTCCAATGTTTGAGTATGATGAAAAAAATGAACGTTTTATTGCTATGCATCATCCTTTTACTGCGCCCCGTGAATTAGACATTGAGAAATTAGATACTGAACCTAGCACAGCACTAAGCCGCGGATATGATTTGACAATGAATGGCCATGAAATTGCAGGTGGATCTATACGTATCCATTCACCTAAAATCCAGGAAAAGATATTCTCTTTACTTGGCTTAAGTCACGAACAAGCTAAAGAAAAGTTTGGGTTTTTAATTGAAGCACTGCAATATGGTGCACCACCACATGGTGGTATTGCATTTGGATTTGATAGATTGGTTATGCTTTTAGCAGAAACCGATAATATTAGAGATGTTATTGCATTTCCTAAAACGACTTCGGCAACATCTTTGATGGATGATAGTCCAAACAATGTTGATGATTCGCAGTTAGATGAATTGGGCTTAGCTATAAAAAGCTAATTATTCATTTTTTTAATAATTGACTTAATTGTCCTACTGAATTTTTTGCGCAGACTTGAACTGTTCTAGGTAGTTCTATACCGCTATACCAATAGGAATGTGACCAAACTAATAAGCCTGTACTTTCATCTGTCATTTTTAATAGTATTCCTACTCGTGCTTGTGTGTATTCTACTCTACCACTTTCTTGTATTGAGCCACCATCTGTTGTTGTTGTTGTTGAAGTTGTAGCCATAGCATTATTACTTTTTTCACCAGATTCAGTGGATTGTGTTATAACTGTTTCTATACTACCTCTATCTTCAATTCGAAATGGGACTACTATTGTTTGACGATCTGTGAATTCTGTTAATGTACAAGTTAGTAAAAGGCTATTATTTTGAAGAGTATTTACGTTTATTATGGTTCCATCTTTTTTTGTTTGTGATACATCATATCCATTTTTCATAAAGATATAAGACAAATTATCTTCCATAATTTGGCCTGAACCAGGTTTATTTGAATGGTCAATAATTTTATTTAATCTGATGCTACTGACTTTACTAAAATCATAGTTAGTGTTTACTGCGGGAGCATTCCAACATCCCAAGAAAATAGATGTAATACCTATCATGAAATAATATCTCATTATATTAATACCCTTCTAGATGATCTAGATGAATTTTTGCTTCGTGAATTAAATTTTTATCGTTAGTATTTTTAATACAATTATTCCATGCAGATATTGCATTATTATATTCATTTATAGCTTCATACAATAAAGCTTTTAATTTATAAACCTCGGCATTATCTGGTTCCTTAGCTCTAGCAATATCCAATTTTTTTAATGCTTCTTTAAACAGTCCGGCCTCCATTGCTGATATTGCCTCTTTTAAATATGTTCCAGATTGTGAATATATTGGTTCGAGCAATATTGAAAATGTTATAAATAGAATAGTAATATATTTTCGCATAGATATATCTTTCATTTTTCTTTTATTCAAATAGAGTATTCTCTTGAGCAAGTAATTGTTGTGCTCTTTTTTGGTAAAAAATATTTTCTGGTATTACCTCAGGATCTACAGAGGGGTTTATACCAATTATTGATTTAAGCAGACTGTTAAACGAGTCTCTATTTTCAGCTTTTTGATGATAGAATTCTGCCATTTTCACCTTGTTCCCAAAATAATTTGGTGAAGAAGAAATCGCTTTTTGGAAATAATTTTTTGATTGTGAAATCTCAACTCCAGGTATTCTACTATAAAATATACCAAAGAATCTATATGGACCACCGTAAAGATAATCTGGTTCCAGAGAAATAATCCTATGCATAATTATTTCTAATAGCTCTCTGTGGTTGATTCTTTCTATTGCTGGCTTATTATTTAGATACCAGAGTTTATTTGTGGCCCACCAATACATAGCTGGGACGAGCTCTTTAGGTGCTATAGATAGAGCAGATAGTATTTTAAAATTAGAGTCACCTTCTGTTTTATTTAGAATTGTAAGGAAAAGACTATCATTTAAAACTGAGTATTCTGCTATTTCAGCGCCTTTAAAGAATAGACTGTCTTTTTTTGTTTTTTCTAAAAACATCCCCTGAAAAAATAGAGACTTACTATAAATGCTTAATAGTTCAGAATTATTATTTTCAACTTTATTAGCGAGGCCTAAAATCTGATTTGCCTTAATAACTGCATTTGAATCACTTCTTTGTTCCCAAAAAAGCTTTGCCTGATCAATTAAAAAATCAATATTCTGTGATTGTGCATTTTCTAGCTCCATTTTTTGACTTGAACATTGCCATGAAAACAAAATAGTAGTACTAGTAAATAGACATTTTAAAAAAATAGAGAAATATTTCATTTTTAAGTTTTAGTAATCCTGAGTGCGTAAATTCAATCATAAATATTACAATCATATTATAGTATATGGAAAAAGTTATAGAATTAAAATCAATGGAATTAGCTGATATCCTAGGAATCGGTGATGGACACATAAAATTAATCGAGTCTAATATTCCAGTATCTATCACTGCTCGAGGGGATTTATTAAAAATTAAGGGTAACAGCTCTGATATAGATCAAGCTAATTTAATACTTAATGAAATGAGAGGTACTTTATCTAGTAAAGGTTCTCTTTTTTCAGATGATGTTAACAACTTGATAAAACTTTATAAATCAGGAGAGATTGATTTAAAAAAGAATATAAATGATAATGAAGTAATATTTTATGGAAGAAAAGGGGCGATTGGCCCAAGAACAAAAGGACAATCAATTTATTTAAATAATGTAATTAATAATGATATAGTTTTTGGCATTGGCCCTGCTGGCACAGGAAAAACTTTTTTATCTATGGCTTTTGCTCTTTCTTCATTAGAAAGAGATGAAGTAGATAGAATCATTCTATGTAGACCGGCCGTTGAGGCTGGTGAAAATCTCGGATTTCTTCCTGGTGATCTTAAAGAAAAAGTAGACCCTTATTTATCACCTCTTTACGATGCCCTAGATAAAATGCTACCAAAAAATAAATTAGGTGTATTGATAGAAAATAAAAGTATAGAAATTGTCCCACTTGCATATATGAGAGGGAGGACTCTAGATAATTCGTTTATGATTCTTGACGAGGCACAGAATAGTACTATAATGCAGATGAAAATGTTTCTTACTCGTTTGGGGATTGGTTCAAAAGCTATCATCAATGGTGATATCACTCAGATTGATTTAGATGGAGATAAGCACTCAGGCTTAATCCAAGCAACAAAAATTTTAAAAAATGTTCCAGGAATTGAATTTACATATTTTGATGATTCTGATATAGTGCGTCATCCATTAGTAAAAAAAATAATTGGAGCATATGATACGATTGATAAAAAAAATGAAATTAAATGAATTCATCCAAGACAGGCTGAAATTATTATGAGTAGTGAAACATTTATTGTCCAGGCCTGTAGAACCCCAATAGGTTCATATGGAGGTGCACTATCAGAATTTTCATCTCCTCAATTAGGTGCAAAAGTGATTGCTGGTTTATTTGATCAAATAGATTTTGACTTAAATGAAATAGAAGAAGTTATCATGGGTAATGTCTTATCTGCTGGGATTGGTCAGGCGCCGGCTAGACAGGCGGCTATATACTCCGACCTACCAAATAAGGTTGAATGTCTTACTATAAACAAAATGTGTGGTTCCGGTTTAAAAGCGATAATGTTAGGTGATAATATTATTAAGTCGAATGGTGCAGGATTAATCATCGCAGGCGGTATGGAGAGTATGTCAAATGCACCTTTATTAATGACTAAAAGAATTAAAAGCATAGGGCATCAGAGTATGACAGATAGTATGTTGCATGATGGTTTATGGGATGCATATAATGATATGCATATGGGAAGTTGTGCGGAGATGCTAGCAACCGAAAGAAATTATACTAGAGAACAGCAAGATGAATATTCAGTTAGATCATACCAGCGCGCGCAAGAAGCTCAAGAAAAAGGATATTTTGATGATGAAATAATACCATTAACGAATTTTAAAAAACTCTCTGTTGTTAATGATGAAGAGCCAGGTAGAGCTAAGTTTGAAAAAATACCTATGATTAAACCTGTATTCGAAAAAAATGGAACAATTACAGCTGCTAATTCATCAAAATTAAACGATGGTGCTGCAGCGGTCATGTTAATGTCAAAAGAATATGTTGAAAAACTTGATATTGAACCAATTGCTCGTATTGTTTCTCATTGCTCTTTTGCACATGATCCAAAATGGTTTACTACTGCACCTGGGAATGCAATTAAAAAAGTACTAGTCCAAGCGGGATTATCCACTGAAGATATAGATATTTGGGAAATAAATGAAGCATTCGCAACAGTTACGATGGCTGCGATTGATGATTTTAATTTGGACGATGCGAAGGTTAATATTCACGGCGGAGCTGTGGCACTTGGTCATCCAATTGGAGCATCAGGAGCAAGAATATTGACAACGCTAATTTATGCTTTGGGAAGAATGAAGAAAAATATTGGTCTAGCGACTTTGTGTATTGGTGGTGGTGAAGCATCCGCGATGGTTATTGAAAAATTATGAATGATAATCAAAATATTGATTGGGATAATCTTGGGTTTAATGCACATAAAACACGAAGTATGTTTATCGCAAATTGGGATCCATTTGATAGTAAATGGGATGTTAAGGGCATAGTCCCATATGGCGACATAAGTTTATCGCCAGCGTCAACAGTTTTAAACTATGGTCAGGGGATATTTGAAGGAACTAAAGCTTACCTATCGTCAAAAGAACGGGTTGTTTTTTTTAGATTAGCAGAAAACGCAAAAAGGTTTAATTCCTCATCTAGAAGACTATGCATTCCTGAAATACCTAAAGATCTTTTTATTAATGCTGTTAAAGATACAGTTTTAGATAATTTAGATTATATGCCTAAAAAAGATAAAGGTAGTATCTACATTCGACCTCTTGCTTTTGGTGTCGGTCCGGTATTAGGGGTTAAGCCATCTGATCATTATACATTTTTAGTATTTGTCACGCCTGTAGGTTCGTACTTTAAATCTGGGTTGAATCATTTAAATGCATTGGTTACTGATAAATATCATAGGACCGCAACAAAAAGTATAGGATCCGCCAAAGCAATTGGTAATTATTCTGGTACTCTATTACCATTTAAAGAAATAACACTGGCTGGATATGATGAAATAATTTTTTTAAATGCTTCTAATGAAAAAATTATTGATGAGGCTAGGTCTGCAAATATTTTTGTTTTAAAAGATAAAACATTAAAAACCCCATCTTTGCAGGGCTCTATTTTGCCAGGAATTACTAGAGATTCTATTCTTAAAATAGCTGAAAAAGTATTTCATCTTGACGTAAGAGAAGAGGACGTTACTATTGAAGATTTGATGAGTGCAGATGAAGTTTTTTTTACAGGGACTGCGGTTGTAGTTGCACCAGTGGGGAGTATATGCTATAATGATAAAACTGTCAAATTGGAAAAGTCTTATACAGGGTCAATAACAAAAAATATAAGAGAAATGTTAATTAATATTCAGAATGAAAACATTAAAGACCCTTTTGGTTGGGTTTCGCCTTTGGAATAAATAAATTGGAAAATACTAATGATAAACACCCACGAAGGCTTGCGCGTGAATCTGTTATGCAGGCCCTATATGCGGTAGAAATCAATAATGGATATCCTAATGATATTCTTGATTTATATAATCAATCGTTCAATACTGTAGATGATAACGATTATTTGAATGAGTTATTTTTTTGTGTTATTGAAAATAAATCATGGGCAGATGATTTGATCTCTAAATGCCTTGAAAACTGGGAATATGGTAGAGTAGCGATAGTTGATAAAATATTATTAAGAATGGGAGTTAGTGAGATATATCACATGGAAGATATTCCTCCGAAGGTATCAATAAGTGAGATGGTGGAAATAGCCAAAGTGTATAGCACTGAGGAAAGTTCGAGTTTTGTTAATGGTATTTTAGATACCATATATAAAGATTTTAATAAGAAAGAATAGATGTTTTTAAAGAAAATTTTTGGCACTAGTTCTCAGCGGCAGATAAAAAAGATTTTGCCATTGGTAAACCAAATAAATGAATTTTATAAAGGTATTCAGTCTAAATCTGATCAAGATTTAATGGATAGAACCAAGCAACTAAAAAAATATGTTGAAGAGGCTAGGGATAAAGAAAAAAGTACAATAGATAAAGATTTAGATCGTGAAGTAATACAGAACAAAGTTTTAGAAGCCGAGCAAAAAGCTTTAGATGATATTATGGTTGAAGCTTTTGCTATGGTAAAAGAGACTTGCCGAAGAATGATAGGCAATTCATGGCGGGTTTCAGGGCAGAATTCAGAGTGGAATATGATTCCATATGATGTCCAATTAATTGGAGCCATTGTATTGCATAATGGCAAGGTTTCTGAAATGAAAACAGGCGAAGGGAAGACACTGGTCGCGACCATGCCGATTTACCTCAATGCCCTCACTGGAAGGGGAGTTCATGTAATTACCGTTAATGACTATTTAGCCCAGAGAGATGCTGAATGGATGGGCGAAGTTTATAGAAGGCTTGGTCTATCAGTAGGATTTATATTGAACTCTATGGATAATGTGAAGCGTCGAGAGATGTATGGTTGTGATATTACTTACGGAACAAATAATGAATTTGGGTTTGACTATTTAAGAGACAATATGGCTTTACATCCGAATGAGCTCTGTCAAAGAGGGCACGCATTCGCTGTTGTTGATGAGGTAGATAGCGTATTAATAGATGAGGCTAGGACACCATTAATTATATCTGGTGCAGTTGACACACCTATAGATGATACATATGTCAGGCTAAAGCCAGATGTGCAAAGGCTAGTAAAAAAACAAAATGTTTTAATATCTGATCTAGTAAAAAATGTGAAAGAATTGTTAGAGTCTGATCAAGATCAGGCAGGATTAAAATTGCTACAGGCAAAACGCGGTTTACCAAAACATCCTCAGGTAATGAAAATATTTCAAGAGCCAGGTACTCTCAAACTATCTCAAAGCATAGAGTCAGAATATATTAGAGATAAAAAATTACATGAGGTAGATGATGATCTATATTTCTCTATCGATGAAAAATCACATGTAATAGATATAACTGATAAGGGCAGGAATGTATTAGCCCCTGATAGTCCAGATACTTTTGTTATACCAGATTTAGGTGAATTACTTTTAGAGATTGATGAAAAACCAGACCTAAAGGATAATGAGCGTGAAATAGAAAAAGAAAAAGCTCACCAGTTTCATGCGAAAAGAAGTGGCCAAATTCACAATTTCAATCAACTTTTAAGAGCTTATACTATGTATGAGAAAGATGTTGAATATGTTGTACAAGATGGAAAAGTTTTAATTGTTGATGAATTTACCGGAAGAATCTTAGCGGGGAGAAGATATTCAGATGGGCTACATCAGGCACTTGAAGCCAAGGAAAATGTTAAAATTGAGCGGGAGACTCAGACTCTGGCAACGATTACAATTCAAAATTATTTTAGGCTATATGATAAAATATCAGGGATGACAGGGACCGCAGAAACAGAAGCAGAAGAACTAGGCTCCATTTATGGCTTAGATGTAGTTGTTATACCTACTCACCAGGATATACTGAGAGAAGATAGAGATGATTTAGTATACAAAACCAAAAGAGAAAAATACAATGCCGTCATTGATGAAATAACTGATGCGCATCATCGAGGTCAGCCAGTTCTTGTTGGGACCATTGCTGTAGAAACTTCTGAGCTATTTTCCAGAATGCTAAAAAGAAAAAATATTCCTCATAATGTTTTAAATGCAAAACAACATCAGAAAGAAGCAGAGGTTGTTGCTAGAGCTGGACAGAGAGGCGCAGTTACAATTGCAACAAATATGGCGGGTAGAGGGACCGATATTAAGCTTGGTGATGGCGTAAAAGATGCAGGTGGGCTTCATATTTTAGGAACTGAGAGGCATGACTCAAGGAGGATAGATTTACAATTGAGAGGTAGATCAGGGCGTCAAGGTGATCCCGGATCCTCTGTGTTCTATTTATCGCTTGAGGATGATCTTATGAGATTGTTCGGATCTGATAAAGTAGCGAGTATCATGGACAGAATGGGTATAGAAGAGGGTGAGGTTATTACTGCAGGAATGATTACCAGGGCAATTAGTTCTGCACAGCAGAAGGTTGAAGTTCGAAATTTTGGTGTTAGGAAACATCTACTTGAGTATGATGATGTTATGAACCAACAGAGGCAAGTTGTCTATGATATAAGAAATCAAGCACTTGCTGGTAAGAATATGAGGGACACAGTAAAACAGATAATCGATGATTATATTATAGATGAGATAGAAGAATATTCAACAGTTGATTCAATGGCAGACTGGGATTGGGACATGTTAAGACAAAATCTTTCAACACATCTTTTAGTGGATATTAGTTATCAAAAATTAATAGAAGATATTGGAACAGAAGATATTAGCTCCGATGAATTAATAGACTGGATCAGTCATGAAGCTGATTCCGTATATAAGGTTAGGGAGTCTCTAGTACAAGAGGAAGTAATTCGCGGGTTTGAAAGGTTTGTGATCTTGCGTACGATTGATGAAAAATGGAAAGACCATTTATATGCTATGGATCAATTAAGAGAGGGGATAAATTTGAGAGCCTATGGACAAAAAAACCCTCTTCTTGAATATAAGTCCGAGGGCTTTGGTATGTTTACAGAAATGATGCGTGATATGAATGCCGTTACAGTGCAAAGAATGTTTCGTACACAACTTCAGGGAATGGATCAGGCGCCGCAGTTAAACACTGGGGCTATTCGAAATGTTAAAATTGAACATCAAGATACAACAGGAATGGGTTTTTCAGGGCCACCTCAAAATCAAGGAAATACTTCACAAAAAGCAGCAAACAAACCGATAGTAGCTGATAAAAAAATTGGAAGAAATGAAAAGATATTCGTTCAGTCTCCTAGTGGAGAAAAGATTCAGATAAAATATAAAAAACTGCAGCAATATTTAAATCAAGGCTATACTCAGGTGTAAGATATGGATAAGAAAAAAAATTTTGAAACGATTGCCATACACACTGGTAATGAGCCTGACCATTCTACTGGGTCTATCTCACCACCAATACATTTAACATCTACCTATGCGCAGGATGGTATCGGGAAAAATAAGGGCTTTGATTATTCTAGAGGGAATAATCCAACCAGAGCAAGGCTAGAAGAAAACATTGCTGCTTTAGAAGGTGGTTTTGATGCTGTCGCGTTTGCCAGTGGCATGGCCGCAACGACCGCATTGTTCCAAGGACTAAAAACAGGGGATCATGTTATTGTTTCTAGAAATGTGTATGGTGGGACCTATCGTATGGCAACACAGGTTCTTAGTCATCATGGTATAGATTTTGACTTTGTTGATACAACGAATGTCGAAAATATTGAAAAAATGATAAAGCCAGAGACAAAATGGGTTTTTATAGAAACACCAACAAATCCTATGCTTGAGATTACAGATATAAAAGCAGTGTCTGCGGTATGTGATAAGTCTGATATAAAGTTTGCGGTGGATAATACATTTATGAGCTCTTATGGTCAGAGGCCTCTTGAGCATGGTGCAGACTGCGTTATGCATAGTTCAACCAAATTTATTAGCGGTCATAGTGATGTATTGGGGGGAATATTAGTTGCGAAAGATAAGGTGCTAGCAGATAGATTACATTTTATTCAAAAATCAGGGGGTGCCATTCCAAGTCCTTTTGACTCATGGTTGCTGCTTAGAAGTGTAAAAACCATGTCTATGCGTGTTCAGAAAGCATCTGATAATGCTATGGTCATAGCAAAATATTTTGAGGGGCATAACAGAATAGATAGAACGATTTACCCTGGTTTAGTATCACATGCGCAGCATGATATTGCAAAAATACAGCAGATAAACCCACATGGGGAGATACTTTTTGGTAGCATGGTATCAGTAGTATTTGATTCAAAAGATGATCTTAATCATTTTATCTCAAATATAAAGCTATTTTCTCTAGGTGAAAGCTTAGGTGGAGTTGAAAGTTTAATGTCGGTTCCATATTTCATGACACATGCTGATGTGCCAAAAGAGGTAAAGGAAGAAATGGATTTGGTGCCAGAGCTTCTTAGATTAGCTATAGGAATTGAGCATATTGATGATTTACTCTCTGATATTGAAAGTGCGCTTCCGAAATAAAATATAAGTGACTTGCTGTATAATATTTATTATTTTCTAGCTTGGTGATTTAAGTTATACGTCTGACTAAGGCCGCTCTCTGTCCTTATGCGGCTAAATAATTTGATTTAAGGACAATTGGAGGAATTTTATTGATGGTAAAGAAAATGAACAAAATATTTTTATCGGCTATTATAATGGCCATTTTTGCCAATGCCCAAGATGTTTCTATTATGGTTGGTGATACTGCATTTGCTGGATATACGGATGATATTGTAGTTCCGGTAATGTTATCAAACCCCAATAGCTCTGTTGGTGGGATGCAGTTTGATGTATCCGTTGAACCATCTATGGTTATGCTATCAGGTGTCTCGCCAGTAGGAATAGCCTCTGGATTTTCAGCAGACTATAATTCATTGAATGGTGGCAGCTCAAGGGTTGTTTTCTATAATGGCTCAGGGCCTGATGGAATTGGTAGTGGTGCTAGTGGAACAGTACTGAATCTTCACTTTAGTGGTGCATCTGTTCTTTCTGCTGTTTTAGAAGTAAATATTAGCAATTTAATTGTAAGTGACGATAACGGTATTATTGTATCCTCTGAGGCTTCTTCTGGTGACCTTACGATTGGAGATGTTATTTATCTTAGTGGTTCTACTGCAACGGCTGATGTCACAGAGATGGTTGATATAGATTTCAGTATAGAGAATAGTGGAACTGTAGGTGGACTTCAGTTCGATATAAAAGATAGTCCAAACTATTTAACTCTTGTTTCTTTAGCTACTACTGATAGAACAGCTGGGTTTTCTGTCGATTTTAGCAATATAGATAATGGTGCTAATTCACGCATAGTGATGTATAGTCCTGATAATATTGATATTGATGCAGGAACTGGCGCAGTTTTAACCGCAACATTTGAGGTTTCTAGTGAGGCCTATGCTGATACAGTATCTATTTTTATGGAGAATGTAATGGCAACAGATGGTATAGGTGGTAGCTACTGGATAGCATCAGCTGATAGTGCGACGGTTATTGTCTATCCAGGTTATATTGAAGAGCCTTCAAACCTTCAAGCTTTAGATGGCCAAGATGCATATGTAACTCTAACATGGGATCCACCCTCAGGTCCGATTCCTGACAATATTTCTGAAGATTTTGAGGAAGGCATACCTGAAGAATGGACTCTGACAACAAACTCAGCACAGGGGTGGTATATAACAACAGACTGTTCTAGTACTTATTGGGCGGTACCAGCGCACACTACTTATATGTGTGCTAATGATGATGCTGCTAATGATGATGGTTCTGTTGACTATATGATTACACCAATGATGAATGTAAGTGGAGCTACAAGTGTAGTACTTAGTTTTGCTTCCTATTTTGATGGAGCTTATAGCCAGACTGCATCTATTGGTGTTAGTGAAGATGGAGTAAACTATACTGAGGTATACCAGATTAACCCTGCGACTGAGTGGGTGATAGAGACGATAGATCTCGCACCTTATTTGACGGGCGATAATCTTTATATTTTATTCCATGCGAATGATAATGCAGCATGGGCATCAGGCTGGGCAGTGGACGATGTTTCTATCTCATTTCTCGCTAGAAGTACTGAACGAATTGTACACTATAACTTAACAGAAATAGGGGAGTGGGTTGTTTCTTCACCTAAAGAAGATGTAATCGCAAAATACGGTGGAGGAATTCCTTTCGCTGATAGAATTGATATTGAAAATCCTATTAATCAAAATAATACCCGCCCAGTAGATATTGATTCTTATAAAATCTATAAGTCTCTAGATGGTGCTACTGGTTTTGAAGAAATTGTTGAGGTTGAAGGTAGTGTCACAACCTATACAGATCTTGATGTGGTCAATAGTACAGCTTATTATTACTATGTCACCGCTATCTATCCTGATGGTTCAGAATCTGTGCCCACTAATACAGTGAGTGCGATACCTGTTGAATGGATAGAATGTTATATCAGTGATGGTGGCTCTTTAACAGGTCAAACAGACACGATTGATATTTCTGTCACCAATGAGAGTTTGCTAGGTGGATTATTTTTTGAGATTGAAGATTTTCCAGATATTCTTACAGGTGAAAATGTTTTGCCGACAGAGCGAACAAATGGCTGGTCTCTTTCTATTCTTGATGATAATGGGAAAATTTCTGTGGCCGGCTTTGGTCCACTCGCAGGTGCCGATCCTTTACAGCCTGGTGATGGGCCGGTTTGTAGAATTGTTGTAAGGCCTCTTGCAGATCAATCACAGACGGTAACACTCACAATGACAGATGTGCAGATCCAGGATATTAGTTCGCCACCTGTACAGTTAAACTGGACAGCTGAATCAGCGACATATGAGGTTATGATTGAGACCCAATTTTTAATGCTTACAGATGGACACGCAATGCCAGGAACGCAGATGTCTTCATCTTTATGTTTGGTCAATACTCAGCCAGTCTATGGTATCCAGGTTGATTTTACTGCTGACCCTCCTTTTGTAGCTGGAAGTGGTATGCAACCAACGGACTTACTTGATTTTAGCACATGGTCTGTCTCTTCACAGCAATTAGGTAATACATTTACATTATTACTTTTTGATAATACACTTAGTAATCCTGTGCCACCAGGGTATTGGTACCTGGGCGAAGTATTATTAGATATTCTACCTGGCTCTCCAGAGGGTTTTATTGTTGATATTGAATATGGTGACATGGTGGTATCTGATTCTTATAATAATCCTATGGTCTCTGTTGGTTTACCTTCAGAGGTTTATATTGGTGCGCCTCCAGTTTCTTATAGTATCCAAAATCTTTCAGGTGAGTTGACTCCAGGAGGAATAGGTTCTTTTGAGGTGCATATGTCAAATACTGAAACTGTAGGGACAATGTCTTTTGAGATCGCAGACGTTCCAGAGTACCTGACTGTAACGTCTGTCGAAGCTTTAGATAGGCTCTCTAATGGTGTTATTGATGGTAGCTCAGGCGAAGATTCAGATGGCGAAAATTTTTATTTTCTTGGTTATGACTTTGCTGGAGGAATACCTCCAGGTGAAGGAGGTATTATTAAAGTTAACGTTCAAATGAATCAGAATATTGATAATCCAAATGTAATGTTATTTTTTGAAGAGGTAAGTGGTGGTGATGCTGGTGCCAACTCTATCACAGCCGCTTCAGAAGGCTTAGGATTATTTAGCACTACTGTCCTTTCTAATAATCCTGAGTCTACGTTACCAGATAAATATGGATTACATTCTAACTTTCCAAATCCTTTTAACCCTGTAACACTAATAACATATGACTTAGCTGGTGACGGCCAGGTTGACCTTTCAGTATATAATATTGTTGGAAGAAAAGTAAAAACATTAGTAAACGAATATCAGACTGCTGGTAGAAAAGCTACTGCCTGGTATGGAGTAGATGATAGTGGAAACTCATTAAGTGCTGGTATGTACTTCTATCGGTTAACTGCAGGTGGGATAGTATTTACTAAAAAAATGGTATTAATGAAATAATACAAAGACCAATAACAATATAAGGGGCAGTGTTATCTGCCCCTTTTTTTGTAAATTATTACAATATATGCCGCGGTGGTGGAATTGGTAGACACGCCAGATTTAGGATCTGGTGCACTTT
>CAZYDX010000034.1:0-20376 GCA_964646455.1 uncultured bacterium
ATAGAGCACCGGTGCCTTTAGGACCATAAAATTTGTGAGCAGATAAGCTTAAATAGTCTACCCCTAACGAGTCTACATCTATAGGAATTTTCCCTAGGGCCTGAACTGCATCAGTATGAAAAGGGATATTTAATGGATTGGTATTTTCAATAATTTCTTTTATTGGCTGTATAGAGCCCACTTCATTATTTGCTAGCATTATGCTTATCAGTCCGGTATCCTCATTGATTAAATTCATTACGGAGTCTATTGCTACGATTCCGTCTTTATTAACGGGAATATAAGATGAGGTTATGCCATATGGTTCAATCTTATTTAAAACTTTTTTTATAGCAGGATGCTCAATAGAAGATACAATAAGATGTTTTTTTCTCTCTGTTAATATATTCCATAAAACTTGGTTATTCGCTTCTGTTCCTCCGCTGGTAAATAAAATTTGTTCGCTTTTCGCACCTATTGAATCCGCAACCTGATCTCTCGCTTTTTCAATTAATGATTTTGCCTTTCTACCTTTTGAATAAATACTTGAAGGGTTTGCATAGTGTATTCTATTTATATAATCTACTTTTTCTGCAACTTGTGGATGCATTGGTGTTGTAGCACTGTGGTCAAAATAAATCATGATTGTAAAAAACTAGATGAAAACTCTAATTATCACCAATAGAAGCGTATTTGACTGTATTTTTCAGACTTAAATAAAAGGGAGTTTTTCGTTTTTCTAGGCTTTTAATAATTAGTTTTTTGTCATAATCAAAGCGGATTACTTCCCAATTGGTTTTGTCTCCAACTGTTAGGAATGCAACTGATCCTCGTGTATCTTTATCAAATGGGAGCCCAGTCGCCCCTTGACAATATAGAGTTAGATTGTCTTCTTTTTCTATCCTTGGTATGTGTACATGCCCATGTACAAATATAAAATTAGAAATATCATTATAGGTATCTTTAACATGTTTTTTCCAGTTCAATGCCTCTTGCATTGTAGGAGGATTGTCATCTCGTTGATACCAGGCATGAGTGAATTCTACTAATGTTGAACCAATTATATCTCTATGAGATATAACCATTTTTCTGATAAAATCGGTTCCTAGTTTACCTAGTTTTTCTGCAGTCCATTTTTCATTTTTTACGATTGCTCTGCAGATTGGATCATAGGGGTCCATTCCTTCTAGAGTTGGCAGTTCTTCTTCCCAAATCCTTTCAATAATATACCGGTCATGATTACCTCTTATAAATATACAATTATCAATAGAGCTAAGAGTTTCTAATGTTTTTTCAGGCTCTGGACCGAGAGAAAAACAATCACCAAGACATATAATTTGGTCAATGTTATCTCTAGAATTGATAATATTTATTGCTTCTGTCAGTGCAGAAATATTCGAATGAATATCAGTAATAATTGCGAATGTTTTATTTGACATAACAGAGTAATCTATTTTAGAATTTCACAGTCCTACAAGATAAATTTAATATTAGATTTTAATTATTATTTTAAATATAAAAAATATTATACATGAAATACGCTAGCAAAATACTTGTTCTCGGTTCGATTGGTCTAGATACGATTCAGACTAAATATGGTAAAAAAGAAAATCTTTTAGGAGGCTCAGCAACATATGCAACAATAGCTGCTGGAATCCATGGTTCTGCTATTCCATTAGGAATAGTTGGAGATGATTTTCCAAAAGAAGGGTATGATATTTTTTTGAAATTTTCGCTAAACACAAATAACATAGACACAAAGACTGGCTCAACATTTAGATGGGGTGGGAAGTACCACGATAATGGTGATGACAGAGATACATTATTTACAGAGCTAGGTGTTTTTGAACATTTTGATCCAGTAATTAGTCAAAGTGATTCTAATGTTTCTTGGTTATTCTTAGCGAACATACACCCTGCTCTACAAATGAGTGTTCTTAAGCAATGTACAAAAAACCCTACAGTAATTACTGATACTATGAACCTATGGATTAATACGACGCCCAAAGAATTAACAGCACTTATAAACAAAACAAATATTTTGATAATTAATGAAAGCGAAATTATTGAGTTAACCAAATCTGCTGATATAAGAACCGCAGCGCATAAGGTTTTATCAATGGGGCCAGATAAAATAATTATTAAGCTAGGTAGTAAAGGCACGCAATGTTTTTCTAATAATGAAAATATTTCTGTCGGTGTATATCCAATCTTAAAGGTAGTTGATCCAACCGGAGCTGGAGATGTTTTTGGCGGAGGATTTGTATCAGGAATGGCTGATGGTTTATCAGTATATGATTCAATGAGGAGAGGGACAGCACTTGCATCTTTTTGCATTGAAGATTTTGGTGTAACAAGGTTATTGAATATTACTCCTGATGAATTAGAAAACAGGATACATTCTATAAAATAGCTTATATAGATTGCTTGTTCAAATTGAATAATTCCGATTAAGTTCCAAAATAATATTTTTAAGAAAGAGGTTATTATGATTCATTGGTTAAGGTCCAGATCAAATTATTTATTGGCTGCTACTGCATGTTTATTAATTATTGCTTGCTCCAGCCAGGAATACACAACAGCCAAACTGGCCATTCAGCAATCAGACTGGTCTAAGGTTGAGGAATGGCTTCCAAAAGCTATGGCTGTTGAGCCGGACAATCCTGAGATTCCAATCGTGTATGCTATAGAGGTTCATGCAAGAAATGGAGATTGGGAGAAAATGAGTGAAATGTTACAAAAATCCATGTCTATAGATCCAAAGAAAAAAGTGGAGATAAGAGCTGTTTTTCTTTCTGTTTCTGAGCAGGTAAATAATTATACTCAATATTATTGGGCAGAACAGTTTAATACTGGTGTTGAAAAATTTAAAAAAATTCAAGAAGATCCCGATAATAAAAAGAAGTATTTAAATCAGGCGATCGAAAATTTCACCAATGCATCTATAATAAATCCTAAAGACGCTCAAACATATACAACTCTGTCAAAGTGCTATCTTGACCTAGATGATAAAGAAAATGCGATAAAGTTCATTAAAACTGCCGTAGAAAAAAATCCTGAGAATTTTAATGCTAATTTTACTGCTGGTCAGATAATGTTGCGATGTGGATTAACTAGCAAAGAAGTTATTCCTTATTATCAAAAAGCTGTTCAAATCGAGCCCTCAAATAGTAATGCGTTAAGAGAGCTGGCCTCAATGTATTATGATATTGATCAGAAAGAAAAATCAATACAGGTATTTAAAGATGCAATACAGAATGAAAATGATAAAATTATTAAAGCAGATCTATTTTTTAATTTAGGTGTGATTCATAATCAGATGAAAAATTATGAAGAAGCGGAAAAGTCCTTTGACGAGGCATATTATTTAAATGAAGATGATTTTGAAGCAGCACTTGGTATGGCTAGTGCCTATGAAGGGCTTGGCGATAAATATTTTAATGGAGCAGATGGGTTTATCAAAGATTTAGACTTGGCAGCTCGTTGGTATAGAAAAGCAGAAAAAAAAATTAAAGATGTAAAAAGTATCGATTTTGAAAATGCAGCTGAATATCATAGGCAACTAGAGCTAATTCGTTATAAAAGAGACATCGCAGAGCAAAACTAAAATACTATTATTAGCCTAGTTTTTGTCTTTTGTTAAAATATTCATTCAGGCCTTTATCTAAACTGTCATCAGTGAATAATGGAACGTAATCAATAAGATTTAATCTGCATTGACTTTTGTAATAATCCTGTAAACTTTTTATAAGGTTTTTATAATCATTTTTTAAATGCCAAGGGTCTGTTGTTATTTCTTCGCCGGATTCCATATCTACAAATTTTGTTCTACTATTAAAATCAAATTCTAATTCGTTACGGTCAAGGATATGAAAAAGGATTACTTCTTGTTTACTATGTCGAAAATGCTTTAGTCCATTCATAATACTATTTGGTTCATCAAAAAGATCAGATATAATTATGACCAATCCTCTTTTATTAATTCTTTCAGCCATTTCATGCAGTACTGGTTCAATTTTTGTATCTGTTCCAGGTTCTTCCACATCTAATACATTTAGTAAAGTGTTCAGATGACTAGGGGTAGATTTTGGAGGAATAAATGATCTAATAGACTCATCAAATAAAACAACCCCAGCGGCATCTTGTTGGCTGATCATTAAGTATGATAGAGCAGCGAGTAGATAGCTCCCATATTGCAATTTTGATACTTTACCACTAGCGTAATCCATTGACTTACTTGTATCTAGAATTAAATGCGCCCGCAGGTTTGTTTCCTCTTCGTAACGTTTTACATAAAGCCTATTTGTTTTCCCATATAATTTCCAATCAATGTGTCTAACTTCATCACCGGGCTCATAGCTTCTGTGCTCAGCGAATTCAACGCTGAATCCATGATAAGGGCTACGATGTTGGCCAATGATATATCCCTCCACTACCATTTTTGCTCGCATTGATATTGAGTCAAGCATTGCTACCATTTCTGGTCGCAGATATTTTTTTTTATCTGCTAATTGTGAAATATTAGACCTCTGTATTTTTTATAAGATAATCTATAATATCATCTATTTTAATGCCTTCAGCCTCTGCATTAAAATTGGGAAGAATCCTATGCCGTAAAATATCTGGAGCAAGTGATTGTATATCTTCAATGGTTGGCGTTGGTCTTCCATCTAATAATGCTTTAGCTTTTGCCCCTAGTACAAGGTATTGACTTGCTCTAGGTCCGGCTCCCCACTCAACCCATTTCTTTACATATTCATTACCAGTCTCTTCATTTGGTCTTGTTGAAGCAGATAGTTTCACTGCATAATTGACAACATTATCAGAAATAGGTACTCGGAGAGTAAGATCTTGAAAACTAATAATCGATTCTTTAGAGAACACTTTCTGCACACTATTCTCTTTCCCAACAGTGGTTTCATTGACAATAGAGATTTCTTCATCGATTGTTGGGTAGTTAATATTCAAATGGAACATAAACCTATCTAATTGGGCTTCTGGTAAGGGATATGTACCTTCTTGTTCTATAGGGTTTTGCGTGGCTAAAACAAAAAAAGGTTCGTCCATTGTATACGTATGACCTCCTGCTGTTACTCTATGCTCCTGCATTGCCTCTAAGAGTGCGGCTTGTGTTTTTGGAGGGGTCCTGTTTATTTCATCAGCAAGTACAATATTTGCGAAAATAGGGCCTTTATAAAACCTAAAGGTTCTTTTTTCTGTTTCCGGGTCAATATCAATCAACTCGGTTCCAGTAATATCGCTGGGCATTAGGTCTGGTGTGAATTGAATCCTTTTAAAACTTAGGTCGCAAATCTCAGCCATAGATTGTATTAAAAGTGTTTTAGCTAATCCTGGTACACCAACTAGCAAGGTATGTCCTCTTGTTAAAAGAGCTATTAGCATCTGATCTAATATATCTTTTTGTCCAATTACAATTTTTCCAATTTCAGAGAAAAAGTTTTTCTTTGCTTCAACTAGTTGTTCAAGTTTTTGAGTATCGTTTTTAGTTTCAGACATTATATCTCATTTTTCTTTATTATAAATAATTGCGGGCAGAAACTTACTTTGATAAGTTAATTTCGGAAAGTGAAATACGAATATTTATATTGGTTATAAAAAAATACATGAAAATTAAAAAAACATCACTCGTTGGTCAGTCACTAAAAGATCTTATTAATATTTGTGAAGAATACGATATTAAATCATTCAGGGCGGAACAAATATTCAATTGGGTATACAAAAACGAAGTAAGTGATTTTAATGTTATTAAAAATATTCCTAAAGATTTTATAAATAGATTAAAAAAAGAATATAAAATCCACTCATTAAATTTTGTTCGGTCAACACAGTCTAGTTCAGAGTTAACCAATAAATTTTTATTTAAAACTGAAAATGGTTCACTAATTGAATCAGTTCTAATGAAAGAAGGTGAAAGAGTTACATTATGTTTATCTACACAGGTAGGTTGTGTCCTAGACTGCAAATTTTGTGCTACGGCTAAAATGGGTTTTATTAAGAATTTGGATCCGGGAGAAATTCTTGATCAATTTTTATTAATTAATAAAAATTTAAAAAGACCAATCACAAATATTGTTTTTATGGGTATGGGAGAGCCCTTTCTTAATTATGCCAATGTAATCAAAGCCGCAAACTTATTGCATGATCCAAATGGTATTAATCTAGGGTATAAACGGATTACTATCTCTACAGCAGGAATAGTGAAAAGAATTGACCAATTTTCAAAGGAAGAACAAAAATTCAAACTTGCTATTAGTCTCAATGGTACTACGAACGATCAAAGGCTTTCAATCATGCCGGTTACGAAAAAAAATTCCTTAAAAAATCTATTGTTATCTGCTAAAAAATATACAGAAAATTCAAATACATGGTTGACCTTTGAGTATGTATTAATAAAAGACTGTAATGATACTATAGATGATGCAGGAAGATTAATAAAAATCTTAACTGGAATAAAAAAGTGCAAATTGAATATTATTCCTTATAATAATACAGATGGAATTTTTCAAAGGCCAGATGATAGTCAGATAAAAGCATTTGTGAGAAAATTAAATCATGCACCTTTTCCTGTGACAATACGATGGAGCAAGGGAACGGGTATTGATGCTGGCTGCGGACAATTGGTAACTAATGAAAATTTAATCAGTACTTAATGGCTGTGTTAATAAAAAATCTTCAAAAAGAACTTAAGTTTAATGGAAGCACTGGCATTATACTTGGTTCTGGCCTAGGTCATTTAGCCGATGTGTTGACCGATAAAATCTCAATACCATATAATGACATTGAATCCTTTCCCGTCTCTACTGTTAGCGGCCATAATAGTGATTTTGTTTCTGGCTTTTATAATGATAAACAGGTTTTACTCGCAAGAGGAAGATTTCATTGTTATGAAGGACATGATTTAGAGACTATTTCACTGCCAGTCAAAGTTTTTAATGATCTAGGAGTAGAAAATATAATTATTACAAACTCATCAGGGAGTATGAATGTAAAAAATTCACCTGGTACACTTATGATTATTAATGGGCACTATGATTGTACCTTTAGGAATGACAGTTCTATTCCGCCATTAAAAGAAGGAGAAGAATATTATAATGCAAAGATGATTACTAAGACTAAAATATTAGCAGAAAAGCATAATATTAATTTATTGCAAGGAAAATACTGTTGGACTATGGGGCCAGCATATGAAACTCCTGCTGAAATAAATTTTCTATCTAACTTAGGTGGTGATGCTGTAGGAATGAGTACAGTTCCTGAAGTTGAATATGCAAAAAAACTGAAAATGAAAATTCTTGTAATCTCTGCTTTAACAAACTTTGCTGCAGGTATAGAAGATACTATATTAACTCATGAAGATGTATTACTTAATGCAAAAAAAATAGGAAAAGATTTTAAACTCCTTTTACTAAAAACAGTAAATGATCTAGACTGAGATATGGCAATTAATATCAGAAAAGAAATTAATAAAATTAGTGGAGATATTTATTCTTACAGAAGAGATTTTCATCAGTATCCAGAGCTTAGCTTCAAAGAATATCGTACTGCAGAAACAATTTCAAAATATTTAGATAGTTTTGGAATAAATCATAAAATAAATATTGGCAAAACTGGGATAGTAGGAGAAATAAATTTTGGAGATGGTCCTACAATCGCATTAAGAGCAGATATGGACGCATTGCCTATTCAAGAGACTGGTAATTTAGAATATAAATCAAAAAATGATGGAATTATGCACGCATGCGGGCATGACGGACATATGGCAATATTATTAGGAGCTGCAAACGTCTTGTCAAAAAGTGAAATAATTAATAAAGGTAAGGTTAGATTTATTTTTCAACCAGCAGAAGAAGGTGGTGGTGGTGCTAGATATATGATAGAAGATGGTTGTCTTGATGATGTGGATGAAATATATGGTTTACATCTTTGGAACTATCAGCCCCTAGGTGAAGTTGGTGTCAAAACTGGTCCAATAATGGCAGCAGCAGATATGTTTGACATAACAATAAGAGGAAAAGGTGGACATGGAGCTGCTCCGCAGGGGACTATTGATTCAATAGTCGTTGCCAGTCATTTGGTAACAATGTTACAAACAATTGTTAGTAGAAATACAAACCCGTTAGAAAATACAGTGGTAACAATTGGTAAAATAAAAGGAGGACAAAACTTTAATATTATTGCTGATAAGGTTGAACTTTCAGGAACGACAAGGGCTTATACCGAACAAAACCGTGATATGATTAAAAATAGAATGAAAAGTATAATTGATGGAGTCTCAGAAACATTCAAAGCTGATATAACACTTAATTATAAGGAAGGTTATCCTCCTACAATCAACCATGATATACCTACAAAACATATTATGAATGCTGCGTCAAATGTTGTTGGTGGTGGTGCGGGGCCTCCTTATTTATCCATGGGTGGTGAAGATTTTTCATACTATTTGCAAAACAAGCCTGGGTGTTTTTTCTTTGTTGGTTCTGCCCCAAACAAAAAAGATATATTATCAACACCACATCATTGTTCACACTTTAATATTGATGAGCGTTCATTGCTTGTTGGAGCATCTGTTTATTTGAACCTTGTCGAAAATATTTTGGGGTAATTATGTTATTTGTCATATTTGGCATATTCCCAATATTACTTAATGCACAAATATTAGTTACAGATCTGGTTGATGCAGTTAATTCTGATGGAATTCTAATAAAATATTTAGAAAATGAATCCGTTCCATATACTGGTAGGGTATATAACTATTACCATAATGGAAATAAAGAATTGCAAGGGAACTATGTCAGAGGATTAAAAGAAGGAAAATGGGTCTGGTGGCACCCAAATGGGAATAGACATAAAGTCGGATATTACACTCAATCTGTTGAAGATAGTTTATGGCAATGGTGGTTTGCGAAAGGACAATTAAAAAAAAGAGGTAAATACAATAATAGCATTAAGGAAGGAAGGTGGAGTGAATGGTATAATAATGGAAATTTATCTAACTCTTATTCTTACCTAAATAACAAATTAAATGGTAAGTGTATTGAGAAGTACAAAAATGGTAAAAAAAAATCTGAGATTATATACCGCAGTGGTGTCAAAAGCGGGATTGATAGATTTTGGTCAGAAGAGGGACAACCTGATTACGAATTTAGATGGAAAGATGGATTTAAGGAAGGCCTTCAAACTGACTATAGTGAATCTGGCTTGATTATTTATAAACATAATTATTCAAGAGGAATATTTCATGGAGAATTCAAACAATATTTCAATGATGGCCAAGAGTCAATAGTTGGAAGTTATAAAACTGGAAAAAAACAGGGGTTATGGACCTGGTATTATAAGCCAGGATTGGTTGCGTTAACTGGAAATTATAAAAATGATAATCCAACAGGTTCATGGTATTGGATAAGAGCCAATAAATCAGAAATGATGCCAGTTGATGTACCAGATAAGGACTGGGTAAATGAAAGAATCAGAGAATGGGAAAAATTTTATGATCAATAACCAATTGCAGAGGTTTCATTTCTACAATCTCCGCCACCGTAGAAGCCTTCATCAGATATAACTATCCCATTTGCTACGCCCATATACCCTTCACCATAAATTTCAATTATGTGTCCACGTGACTCTAGATTTTTGATAATATCCTTGGGCATTCCATTCGGTTCAATATAGATAGTATTTTCAGGAAGCCATTGATGATGAAATCTAGGTGAACAGATAGCTTCTTTTATATTCATTTCATGTATTACAACATTTAGTATACACTGTAGTACTGTTGTGATTATTTTGGATCCACCTGGAGAACCAATAGTCATAATTGGGTAGCCATCATACATTAAAATTGTTGGAGTCATTGAGCTTAGCGGTCGTTTATTAGGTTCAATTGCATTTGCTTTATCCCCAATGAGTCCCCAGTTATTTGCTGTCCCGGGTTTGCTGGAAAAATCATCCATCTCATTATTTAATAAAAATCCAGCGCCTTCTACAACATGCTTGTTTCCAAAATTTGTGTTTAATGTTGTAGTGATAGCAACAGCATTGCCGTTTTTATCTACGACAGAGTAATGGGTGGTTTCTGTGCCTTCAGTATCGTTATAGATTCCTGAAAACACTTTTTTGCTTGGAGTGAATTTCTCCATAGAAATATTTGAAGCTCTTTTTCCTCCATAACTTTTTGATATAAACATATTTCTTGGGTTATCCCAATAGTCTGGATCCCCTAGATGCTGTGCTCTATCAGCATAAGCTCGTTTGGCTACTTCTGTTAAAAGGTGTACATAGTCTACTGAGTTCCAACCGAGTGTGTCGAGGTTAAAATTTTCAAGAATATTAAGCATATGGATAAGCAATAGCCCTCCTGAACTAGGAGGACCCATTGAAATGATCTCAATATCTCTAAATGAACCAATAACAGGCTCACGATATACCGAATTATACTGCTCTAGATCATATTTTGAGATCAGACCATTGCTCTTTTCCATCTCTTTTACAATTAATTTAGCTGTTACGCCTTTATAAAATCCATTTAATCCAAATTTCGATATTCTTTTTAATGTTTTTGCTAGGTCTTTTTGAAAAAAACGATCACCTTGCTTCCATGGTCTATTATCTCTTCTAATAAAAATCTTTGCTGAAGCATTATTTGATAAAAAAGATTCTTTATAACTATTGAAGAGGTCAGCTTGGTATTTAGATAGTAAAAAACCTTTTTCTGCTAGTTTTATTGCTGGTGATAACAGCTGCTGCAAACGGATATTTCCTGAACCATGATCAGACCATGCAGTTAATAGGCCGTGAACTGTTCCTGGCACACCGCTTGAGGCTCTTGAATTAAGGGACATATTTGGGATTACAGAACCATTTTTATCTAAGAACATATCTTGATTTGATTCTGAGGGCGCTTTTTCTCGGTGGTCTTGAGAAAAAATTTTTCCATTAGCCGTGGCACCAATTATGAAGCCACCTCCACCTAAATTTCCATTTTCAGGGCATGTAACGGCTAATGTAAAACCAACAGCGACCGCTGCATCTATAGCGTTTCCACCCTTTTTAAGAATACTGACTCCAACCTCAGAAGCATGTATGTTATTTGAAACAACCATTCCATTTTCAGCAAAAATTGGATTTGGAGAAGCAGAGTATAATGAGCTAATAATTGTAATTAGCATCAATATGTTTTTTTTCATAAAAGTAAGGTCGATCTCAAATCAAACTTGATTGAATTATTTTTAAAACATTGCCTATATCAACACGATTTTGTTTTTGTGTGTCTCGATGACGTAGAGTAACCGTATTGTCTTCCATGGTTTGGTGGTCGACAGTGATTCCATATGGGGTACCAGCCTCATCCTGCCTATAATAACGTTTACCTATAGATCCTTGTTGATCATAAAGAACATTAAAATGTGGTTTAAGCATATCAATAATAGATCTTGCCTTTTCTGGAAGACCATCTTTTTTCACTAGCGGGCATATAACTGTTTTAATTGGTGCAATTTTTGGGTGCAACTTCATTACTATACGATTATTATCAGTGTCTTCCCAATAGGCATTAGATAAAACTGCTAACATCATTCTATTAAGACCAGCTGATGTCTCAATGATATATGGCAGGTATCGTTCATTAGCCACTTGGTCAAAGTATTTTAAATTTTTTCCTGAAAATTCTTCATGCCTAGCCAGGTCAAAATCTGTTCGATTATGAATTCCTTCGATTTCAGACCATCCAAATGGGAAGTTATATTCTATATCCCATGCTTCTTTGGCATAATGAGCGAGTTCTCCTTTACCATGTTCGTGAAATCTGATATGCTTTTTATCGATACCTAAAGTTTTAATGTAAAAACTCTTTCGTTTTTCTTTCCATTCTGTCATCGCTTCGTCATCATTACCTGGTTTAACAAAATATTGCATTTCCATTTGTTCAAATTCACGGGTTCTAAAAATAAAATTTCTTGCAATAATCTCATTGCGAAATGCTTTTCCAATTTGCGCTATTCCAAAAGGAATTTTCATCCTAGTCGAACCTTGTACTAGTTGATAGTTAACGTAAATACCCTGCGCAGTTTCTGGCCTTAAGTAGGCTGTGGCACCAGATTCTTCTACAGGTCCTATTTGGGTTTTAAACATTAGATTAAATTGTCTAGGCGATGTCATCATTCCGGTGACTCCGCACTTAGGGCATTTTATTTTACCCCATTTCTCATTATTAATATTATCTGATAATTTATCTGCACGATACCTTGATTTGCATTGTTTGCAATCAACTAGAGGGTCATGAAATTCACCTACATGGCCAGAGGCTTCCCAAATTTTTGGATGCATTAAAATTCCACTATCTAGACCTACAATATTTTCATGTATCTGAGTCATTTCTTTCCACCAATAATTTGCAATATTATTCTTTAGTTCTACTCCAAGCGGACCATAATCATAGACTGCTCCAAACCCTCCATATATTTCTGAACTTTGGTAAACAAAGCCTCTTTGTTTGCAAAGCGATACAATTTTTTCTATGGTTTTATTCATTTCTTTTTTCGTTTTTTTCTGCGAGGTCTTTTTGGTGCAGCTCTTTTAAGATTAATCAGAGTGATGGCCTGCTCCAAAGTTAAAGATTCTGGGTCATTGTCAGATTTTAGTGCTGCATTTACTTTTCCATCAGAGATATATGGACCATATCTACCCTCTTTAAGAATGAGATCTTCACCTGTATCAGGATGTTTCCCTAGAATTTTTAATTCGCTAGAACCTTTTTTAGATTTGTTTAAAATCTCAATTGCTTCATCAAGCGTTACATTTAATGGTGTCACAGTGCCAACAAGCCTTGCATTCGATTTGCCCATTTTTAAATATGGTCCATATCTACCATAGTCCGCAGTAATTAGAGTATCTGTATCAGGATGATGGCCAATAGTTCTAGGTAATGATAGTAAGCTTAATGCTAGTTTTAAATCAACAGAATCGGTATCTGTGCCTTTTGGGATTGCTTTACGTTTTGTTGTCTCACCAAGTTGAACATAGTGGCCATAGGGACCTTTTTTCAATAATATATCTTCATTTGAATCTGGATGTTTTCCTAAGGATTCATCTTTTCTTTGATCTTTAAAAAGTGAATCAATTATATCATTCGTGAGATCACCAATATAGACATTTTGAGGTATTGATCTTGTATCGTCCTTTTTACGTAGATATGGTCCAAACCTTCCAATTCTAGCTTCTAATTCACTATCATGGCTATTAGGAAGAGGTATAGTGCATGCCTTGCCTATATCGACCTTTTCATCAAGCATTTTCTCTAGCCCTAAATGGTCTTTATTCCCAAAATAGAAATTATTCATAAAAGGTAAAGGTTCTAATTCTCCTCTTGATATTGCATCCAATTCGTTTTCCATTTTTGCTGTAAAGTCTCTATCAACTAGAGTTGTGAAATGGTTTTCTAGTAGTTGAGTGATAGCTAGCCCTAAATATGTCGGCGACAGATTGTTTTTTGTTTTTTCCACATAGCCTCTGCGAACTATTGTATCAAGTATAGATGCAAAAGTAGATGGTCTCCCAATTCCATTAGATTCCATTTCTTTAACCAGAGATGCTTCGGTAAACCTGGCTGGTGGTTTTGTTTTATGGGCCTGGACATCTAGGCTAGAACAAATAAGCTCATCATCATCTGACAATTCAGGAAGAATTTTTTCTTTATTAGCAAGTTCTGCATCTGGATTATCTCTACTTTCGACATATATCTTCATATATCCAGAGAAAACAATAATCTGTCCGGTTGCTTTAAACTCAGTATCCAAGTTAGTAATGACCGCAGATGTTTGTTTTAATTTAGCAGGAAGCATTTGGCTTGCGATTGTTCTTTGCCAAATTAGCTCATATAATTTTCCAGCATCATCTCCTAATTTTGATGAAACATTTTCAACACTTAAAAATACTTTATGAGCAGGCCTGATTGCCTCATGTGCTTCCTGTGCATTTTTCACATTGGTTGCGTAATGATTTTCAGTTTTAGGAAGATAATCGTCTCCGAAAAGCTCCGAAATAATATTTCTTGATCCTTTTAAGGCCTCATCTGAAAGGTGTGTAGAATCTGTTCTCATATATGTAATGAAACCATTTTCATATAATTGTTGCGCAACTCTCATTGTATTTTTTGCAGAGAAACGCAATTTTCTAGCCGCTTCCTGCTGTAGGGTGCTTGTAGTGAAAGGAGGCTTAGGGTTCGACGTTCTTGGTTTTTCATTAATACTGTTAACGACCCACTTTCCCTTTTCAAGTTTGGATATCAGCTCTTCAGCTTCTTTTTTATTTAGTATTAATGTATCCGAATTTTTTAGTTTACCCGTATCCGAGTCAAAATCATTACTAGAGACAACTGCTTTCCCATCAACCTTATTTAACAAAGCGTCAAAATCGTTTTCAGATTGATTCTTTTTTAGTTTTACTTTTAGACCAAAATATTCAGTTCTAGAGTATTTTTGTCTTTTTCTATCTCGCTCAATCAAAATTTTTACACATGCTGATTGAACCCTCCCCGCAGATAGTGTGGTATTGACAAAATTCATATTTTTTTGTAATGTTGCCCATAATACTGGTGAAACTTTGTAGCCCACTAATCGATCAATAATCCGTCTAGTTTTTTGAGAACTAATTAAATTATTGTCAAGTTTTCGGCTGTTTCTCATGCCTTCTTTAATTCCTGCTTGTGTGATTTCTGTAAACTCCACTCTCTCAAGTTTTTCTTTGGGTACTTCACTAGCGAGGTGAGCAGCGATTGCTTCTCCCTCACGGTCAGGATCACTTGCGATATATACTCGTTCTGCTGAATTACTTTTCTTTTTCAGCTCTTTAATAAAATCTTTTCGTTTTGGTAAAACATCAAGCGTCATTTCAAAATCATTTTCAATGTCAATTCCGAGTTTATTAGATGGCAGGTCTTTAACATGACCTACGCATGCAATAACCTCAAACTCATTTTCAAGATATTGCTCTATTGTTCTTGCTTTCGATGGTGACTCTACAACTATTAGGGATTTCTGCTTCATTAATTTATAATTATTCTTTTTGTTAAAATGTTGATTGTTTCCTTGCGCGTGTAAAATGTAATAGAAAAAATTAAAATGTCAAACTTTTGAAATAATTGAATAAGTTTTTTTGGTTAATTGTTTCCTGATTACCATCACTTAAGTTTTTTATTTGCACAGTTTTATTGATTTGTTCTTGTTCTCCAACTATAATTGCATAGTTGGCTTTACATTTGTTTGCTTCTCTCATTTGTGATTTCATACTTCTTCTTAATGTTTCTAATAATACTTTTAACCCTAGGCTTCTTAAACCTTTTGCTATTTGTTGCATCGAGCCTAAAGCATCATTCTCTATGCATACTATGTAAATAGTTGGTGTAGTTTTTTTATTGTTATAATTTTTATTTATTGCTAGCAGTATTCTTTCCATTCCTGCTGCAAAACCAACAGCCGGGGTATCTTTCCCTCCTAGTGACATAATAAGTCCATCATATCTTCCGCCCCCGAGTAGAGTATCCTGAGCACCTATATCATTTGATATTATTTCAAAGGTGGTTTGAGTATAATAATCCAATCCTCGAACTAATAATGGATCTATGGTAAATGGTATTGAGAGAGCTTTTAGATATTCCTGTACTTGATTAAAATGTGATTGATCATCTTTTGTATAAAATTTTTCAATCTTTGGTGCAGATTTGATTATTTCTATCTCATTTTTATTTTTTGTATCAAGTATCCGTAAAGGATTATTCTCTAATCGTTGTTGGCTTACCTCTGATAAATTTGAACTTTTTGGTTTTAAAAATTCTACCAGTGCATTTTTGTATTTATTTCTACACTCTTCTGACCCAATACTTGATAGCTTGAGTTCTAAATTATTTATACCTGCCTTAGAAAGTATTTCCCAGCCTAATGCTATGACCTCAGCATCTTGCTCAGGGTTAACACTGCCGATTGCTTCTACACCAAACTGATGAAACTGTCTCTGCCTGCCTTTTTGTGGTCTTTCTCTGCGGAAAGAGGGGCCTATATAATACAATCTTTGTAGAGCAGATTGAGTGCCAAGATTATGTTGTATATACGATCTAACTACGGAAGCGGTCATTTCTGGTCTTAAGGCAATAGTTTTATCATCTCTATCAATCCAGGAGTACATTTCTTTAGAAACGATATCTGTATTTTCTCCAATTCCTCTATTAAACAGTCGGGCCTCCTCGATTATAGGTGTTCTAATTTCTATATATCCAAAAAGTGAAGCACTATTATGAATTATTTTTTCTAGACTTTGCCAGTCTTTTGAGGTATGTGGCAATATATCGTGAGTTCCTTTAATTGTCCTAATATGTTTCATTTTTTTCTCCGGCAATAGTATGAACTATAGTTGTTGCCTCTTGCTCATATGTTTTAGGCACAAAAACTCTGATTATATTACCAACTTTAATTAAAGAAGAACTAGCCCAATTATTTTTTACATAATGTGGAATCTCTTTTTTGTTTAATATTTCAACAATCATATCTGAATATGTGTTTCCGATGAATGTTGGCAATGGTACCCAATTCATATCTGGGATAGGTAAATCAATCGCGCAGGCATCTATAAGTGCTATTTTACAATCACCGCATTCAATAAAATTATTTAAATACTCAGCTTGGCAATCTGGACATATCATATTCTAATCGCGGGTAAATCATTATGATAATTTCATAAAGATAGTTGAGAGAACAAATAACAGATTAAAATGGCGATTTAGAATAAACTCCACCTTTTTTTTCTATTTTTAAATCTTTTAGAGAGGGTGATTTTACGTTTAGTTTTACATAAACTCCCTGGCCTATTCCGCCAGGTGTCCAATTAAGAGATAATTCCCAACAGTGTAGGTCTCTATTCAAAGAAACATTGTGGCTAACTAAATCCTTTTTCATCATATCAAAACGTGCGCGGTATGCTAACTTCCAATTTTTTGATAACTGGATATTTGATGAAGTGTTGACCCAGAACGTTTTGGTTTTATTCAAAGGGTTGTAAGCATTATAGTTATAGCTAAGACTAAAGTTAGTACTCCATAAATTTCCACCTTTTAACGTATTTTTTATTGATTTGATTGGGTTTTGTAATCCTGGCCCGGCCAGATCATCGTTTATTTTTGTAGAATCAATATCTGTTGATATCTGGTCATTATTTTTTTGCCAACGATTACCATTTAGTCTAAAGCCAGTAGATAGTCTAGCATTTGTTAGCCTTGGTGAGAGAAAACCATTTTTATTTTTACTATATTCATTTATTCTTGCACCAGTTTCATTATTGTAGCCATAAAAGTCATGCGTCATTGAAAGGTCAAGATTAAGTTTTCCAAAAAGTTTAGATCTTATAGATGATCTTAGATTTGCAAGATTGTATTTATCAGCAGCAAAATTATAGCTACTGCTCATTCGCCAGCTAAAAAGATCTATTTTTCGTTCTTCATCATTTATAATTGTTTTTGCTTGAAATATATTATTCAATGAAAAGTTAACATTTTTCTGTTCGGTAGTTGGAGTACTCCCCGCCATAGTTCCAGAAAAGCGATCATGTTCTATAATATTTCCATTTATAGGGTTATTGTAGTTATCTATATAGCCTAAATCATATCCAAAGATAGGTTCTGAAAAATCGGGGGTCCATGAATAACCAATTGAAGGAGAGGCTACATGTCTAATTATTTTCAATGGGCCAAATGGCAAAGCAAAAACACCATATAATTTGGTATTTGCATTAACGGAGAATGATCCAGTCGTTCTAGTTTCAAAACCACTGCTTTCAATATTTTGAAAATTATTTGTTGAGTCATTCCAAACTTTGTCAAATGTTCTGTTCACCCAATTCGATCTGAGGCTAATTCTTGGATTAATATTTATATATTTAAATAATTTGGTTGGGGCATTTATTGAAGCCGTATGTGTCCATCCATTATCAATGAAGATAGTGTCAATGGGATTCCCATTTTCATCTCTTTTCCAATCATAGTTATTAAGTGAATCAACAAAAACTGATTCATAATATTTTCTATCTTTATTTGTGAAATTAAAACCATAGTTCCAGGTGATATTATTGTACCATCGTTTTCGATCATTTTTGGTAGGTATGAGATTACTTTGACCATGTCTAAATGAAATTTTTGGTAGTGTTCTATTTAATATGTTCAACTGAGAGCCAGCCTGATTAGGAGCAATATAATAGTTGCTTGTGTTATCAGTTTTTTTATCAATTAATAAATCATGATTTGAATATAGATTAAAACTCATAGAGTTTTTTGATTTTGTCCATCTCTTAGTATATGTAACGTTAGAAGTTGCTTTTTGGTCCATGCGTTGGGCTACATCTAGACCATATTTTCTATTATAATTACCATTGCTTGAGTAGGTCGTATTTGCGTTAAATGTTTGATTATTTCTAAATACCTGAGAGTGATTCCAGCGAAACATAAAGTTGCTATTTCTATTTTCTTTTAGAGAAATTATATCGTCACTTCCTGATAAAAATTGTTGATTTCTAAAATAGAAACTTCCTTTGAATTTGTACCTTACTCTGTATTGATTATTTATACTTAATACTGCGCCCTGCCGGTCTCCGAAACTAAGTGTGAATTTTGAATCCCAATAATCGTTTGGTGCCCAATAGTATCCTAGTCCATCTATATATTGTCCCCGAGATCGACTTTCTCCGTAAGCCGGCATTATCCAACCAGAGTGTCTTCTACCACCTTGGTGAGGAAATATTGCAAGTGGAATACCAAAAACTGGGATTTCAGCTAGCTTTAATACAATTGGTTTAGCAATCACAACATCATTTTGAATTATTTTCATTTTGTTTGATTCAAAGTGAAAATGTGGAGTATCAAGATCGCATGTAGTAAATACTGAATTTTTAATATAAATAATTTCATCACCCTCATTGCGTATTTCTTTACCTTTATAAAATCCATCCTCAGCTTTTGTTTTTCCATAAATGATTTTTCCTCTTTTTGTATCTAGATTATAAATCATTTCATTGCCAACCATTGGATCACGACCATTTTCTATGATAGTCGGTTTAATCGCTTTATATACCGAGTCAGACACGCTCCTAGGATATGCATTAAGTATTTTTGTTGGCCAGTTCACATTTATATATCCAGCCTCTAGGTCTGTATTCTCATGGTGAGCTTTTGCATTACCGATGAGTTTTGTTTCTTCTTTTTTCAAATAGTAGTCTATTTTTTCTGCAGAATATATTAGAGGATAATGAATATCATTTGATAATGAATCTGGAACATATTTACCTTGAGATCCTCCACTAACAATAATATTATTTAGCTCCTTTTCTGTAAAATTCATTACTATTGTATCCCCTGATGTAACATTTTTCCCTTTGTATAGTGAATCTTCAATAATGTGATAGAGAGTGGTGGCCATTCCACTTAGCCTTAGTGAATCAAGAACACCATCAATAAAAAACCCCTGCAGACTTTTGCTAGTCATGTCATCATTAAACCTTAATTTTGATTTTATGCCGCTGCTATCTTTATTACTATATTGATAGCCTTCTATAATAGTTGACACATGAGCATTCTGAGGGATGGAAATTTTTTCCAACACTTTTTCATTGTAACTCAAAATAATTTTTTTGCCATCAAGTGAACGTTTCTCATCTACAATTTTTGGTTTTATTTCTAAATAGGTTTTTTCATTGGTATGATCATATATAGCCATCCCACATGTTGCTATTCTGATTGAGTCTTTGATTTCTACATTGCCTATAGCAGTATAGGAAATACCATTTGAGCCAGGTCTTTTAATGTACTCTATTCTATTTGCTTTTATTTTTTGATTGTTTTGAAAGAGCTCAACATTCCCGAGTGCTATTCCACTATCAATATCAGTAAAATAAATTAAACTATCTGATATAAGGGAATATTCTATATCTTTGACTTTTGGATTCCCTGTGCTTTCAACTCTGTTTTCTTTAGAATAAAATGTAATACTGTCACATGTTAGCGTTAGTGTTTCTTTAGTCAGATATACTTCATTAAACAAATATGCGATATCTTTTTTTTCTTTATAGGTGCCGTATTGACATTTTAGATTTACCAGTCCTTTTTGAAATTCAACATTTCCTTTAAGATATTTTATTGATTCTCGCCCAATAGTTTTACTTTCTAAAACATCTGCTTTTTTTAGTTTCAACCTATCTGCAAAAACACCTGATATAATAAAAACAAATAATAGTATAACTTTTAATAATGAGTTCAAATTTTTATCCGGTATTGCTAGAATTATAATTCAGACAGACACTGGTTAAACCAAGGAGAAAATATAATTGTTCAAAATAATTTTCTATATA
>CAZYDX010000035.1:0-5773 GCA_964646455.1 uncultured bacterium
ACGGTAGGATACCAGATGGAAGTGAGTATTGGAGTATAATTTCTCCTACTCCTGGTATTTCAAATAATGAGCTATCAATAGGATTAAACCCTACAATACCTAATAATTATCAACTCTATACAAATTATCCAAACCCTTTCAATGCAGAGACCAGTATACGCTACGATGTTCCAATCAAAGGAATTGTATCATTATATATTTATGATTTAATGGGAAGAAAAATAAAAACTCTTATATTTCAAGATGAGACTACAGGGGAGAAAACTGCTATTTGGAATGCTCGGGAGTATACAAGTGGAGTATATATTGTCAAGATGGTTGGGAAGAGTTTTATAGCAAGTCAAAAAGTGTTGTTATTAAAATAATAATTTAAAAATAAGGATGAATTCTCTGTATGTCCATTATTTTAATATAAAATAAATAATTATATGTAAAATTTTTCAGGGTTATTATTTATAAAGGTAAGTGCTTCAGGAGTATCAATATCGATCCATGGATCATCTAGGATATCAACGCTTCCCATAAAGTTCTTTTTAATTAATATATTACAAGCATCAGATAGTGAGCATTCATTTTTTGCTTTAGCTTTTTCTAAATATGAAAAAAATTCATATTTACATTTAAATATTCCGCAATCAATTGCATTATAATTTGATAACTTTTTAGACATTGCTTTAATTAGGTTCGTTTTTTTATCAATGTCTATTTTCATACCATCATCAATATCATGAATATCATCAATTTTATAATCTGCACCTACACTAGCGATAGTGTTTGTGTTTTTATGATTTTTCATTTTTATAAGTAAACCGCTATTATAATAGTGGTCGCTCATAGATATTAAAAAATCTTCATTATTTGGAATGAAGTCTTTTGATGCTAAAACACTTACCCCATTTGCAAGTTTCCAATCTGGGTTATAGGCTATTTGGATATTTATGGGTGTTATCATTTTAGATAAATGATCTCTAATTATTTGATGATTATAGCCTGTTACAATTACTACATCATTTATTCCGGAGATTATACAGTTAGAAAGTAATTGATTAATGAGAGGTTTTTTAAATACATGCAATAATATTTTAGGTGTTTCATCAGAGATCTTAGATAATCTTGATCCCATTCCGGCGGCTATAATAACTAATTTCAATTATATATTAATCTGAATAATCTAATCCAAGATGTGTAATTAATTTTTCACCCATAATATGACGGAGAGTATTTTTTAATTTAGCTAACTGCACAAAAAGATCATGTTCTGGGTATAGACTTGGAATACACATAGGACTCTTGAAATAAAATGATAACCATTCTTGTATACCACTCATATTATATTTTTTTGCTAGATCAAGAAAAAGCACTAGGTCTAGTACAATTGGTGCAGCTAGAATACTGTCTTTGCATAAAAAATCAACTTTTATTTGCATAGGATAGCCAAGCCAACCAAATATATCAATATTATCCCATCCTTCTTTATCATCTCCTCTTGGAGGATAATAGTTAATTCTAACTTTATGGTAAATATCACTATAGAGGTCAGGGTTTTTTTTGGGCTCTAATATTGTGTCTAGTACTCCAAGTTTACTTTCTTCTTTGGTTTTAAATGCATCAGGATCATCCAAAACTTCACCATCTCTATTGCCAAGTATATTTGTTGAGAACCAGCCGTTTATACCAAGTTGCCTAGCTTTTAGTCCCGGTGCTAAAATGGTTTTCATTAGAGTTTGTCCTGTTTTGAAGTCTTTACCAGCAATTGGCGTTTTAGTTTTTTGAGCTAAATCAATTAATGCTGGAATATCCGCTGATAGGTTTGGTGCTCCATTAGCATATGGGATACCTAATTTTATTGCTGCATATGCATATATCATACTAGGTGATATATCAGGATTATTGTTATGAAGTCCTTCTTCAAAATTTTCTATTGTAGAGTGCACTTCAGATGGCTCAAAATATATTTCTGTGCTTCCACACCAAATCATTACGTTCGAGCTTATTTTATTTTTTTTATTGAACGATTTAATATCATCCATCACTTGATCAGCTAGGTCCATTTTTGAGGTTCCTGTTTTTAGCCAATTTCCTGATAAACGTCTTACAAATTTTTCATCAAAGACTGCTTTAAATACATTGATTGATTTAAGTTCGTACTTTAGTTGTTCTAACAGAGATTTATCCAAAACTTCAGAGCGGATACTGATATCATATACATTCTCATCATTAATATCCCATCCTCCAAAAACAAGGTCCTTCATATTACATAGAGGGGCAAAATCGTTAATAATTGGAGACCTATCCTCAGTTCTTTTCCCAAGTCGTATTGACCCCATTTGGGTCATGCTACCTATCGGTTTAGATAGACCTTTATTACATGCGATCACACCACATATAAATGTGCTAGCTACAGCACCCATCCCTGGTATTAATACACCTAATTTTTGATTATTATTTTCCATAGTATTATCTCATAAAGTTTTTTTTAATAGTGTTAGAATCATAATTTAGTATATAGTTAACCCTTATTATTCGCTTAATGTATTGCGATTTTTCCTTAAATAAAAATTAATGTTAATTTTATATATCATAATAATAAGATTGAGATAGACCAAGATAAATAGTAATTAGAAAAATGGATAAAACAAAAAAAATAACTCCAAACGAGATTGGTTTAGATATCGGCTTGGTTTTAAGTCGATTTTTTTTTAATACAGAACATCTCCATTTTGGATATTGGCCCGATGACCTATGTGTAAACATTGATAATTTAAAAAAAGCACAAGATTTACATTCGAATCAAATACTTAACTCAATACCTGATGATGTAAAAACCATTCTTGATGTAGGTAGTGGCTCAGGTGGTTTGGCAGAAAAGTTAGTTGAGAATGGGTATAAAATTGAGTGTGTCTCTCCAAGTGATTATTTATCAGATGCTATTGAGGAAAAGCTAAAAAGCAGTGTTGTAGTACACAGATCTACCTTTGAAAAATTTGAGCCTCAGAAAAAATATGATCTGATACTTTTCAGTGAAAGTTTTCAATATGTAAACATAAAAAAAACATTAAATAAGATTCCTAATATAATTAAGGGTAAAGGTCATTTATTAATTTGTGATTTTTTCAGACAACCAGGAACAGGGACTAAGCCTCTTGGAGGCGGGCACGATTGGCAGGTTTTTCAAAACAAGCTAGAGGATTATGATTTTTCAATAGTAGAGGATATTGATATAACAAAAGAGACCGCACGAACATATGATCTAATTAATCAAATACTCAATGAAGTTGCTGAGCCAGTTCGCGACCTTTCTGCAAGATATTTAGATAGTCATTATCCGAAAGGAATGCGGTTGTTAAAATGGTATTTTAATAAAAAAATCAGAAGAATAAATCGAATCTATTTTTCTGGCAATATGACAGGTAAAATGTTTAATAAATTGAAAACATACCGGATTTTGTTATATCAGGTTAAATAAATTCTATTATATTAATAACTAATATTATTTCTTAATGAACTCCCGCTTTCGCATAGTATTTATATTTTATTTAATGGTAAGTACTCTCTTATCTCAATCTATAAACGGATTTGTAAGAGAAGAATCTTCTGGAGAGCCAATATCATATGCGAATGTATTTTTGAGCAATACCGCTCTTGGTGCGGCCACAAGCAGAGATGGTTATTTTGTGATTACCGATGTCCCAAAAGGAGAATATGAATTCAATGTTACAATGATAGGATATAGCGTCTATAAAGAAAAAATTATTGTTAGTGATACTGCATCTCTTAGATTAGAAATACGTTTAAAAGAAGAGGTCATAGAGACAGCAGAAATTCTTGTCACCGCTGAACGGCAAAAGTTTGAAAGGGCTATTGAGAGTAGTCAGATATCATTAGATCTTAGAGAGATAAATTCTGTGCCGGCTTTTATAGAGCCTGATATTTTTAGGACTCTCCAGATGCTTCCTGGTGTCCAAACCTCAAGCGATTTTTCAAGTGCTCTTTATGTAAGAGGTAGCACCCCTGATCAAAATCTAATTATGCTGGATGGGATAGCTATTTATAACCCATACCACCTTGGTGGAATATTCTCTACCTTTAACACGGATGCGATAAAGGAGGCTGATTTTCATGCTGGTGGTTTCCCGGCACGCTATGGTGGGCGAATGGGCGCTGTATTAAATATTATAAACAGAGAGGGGAATGCGAATAAAGTTACTGGTATGGCCAATATATCTTTAATTTCTAGTAAGGCTCTTTTAGAGGGACCTATCCCAACTTGGAAAGGGATGAAAGGTTCATGGATGATATCAGGTAGAAGAACCTATTTTGACAGGGTTATTGATGCGCTTAAAATTCCAATTGGTCAAAAGAGTGATGGGTCCAATAGCTATTTTCAATTTCCATATTATTTTTACGATTATCAGATTAAAGCCAATATAGATATTAATCAAGACCACCGTCTTACATACTCAAGATTTTATGGAGATGATGTTCTAGACTATGCTTATGATGAGTCAGATACCTATAGTAATTCAAACGTAAGTGTCAAACAAGATTTCGAGTTTGGTATAGACTGGCCTTGGGGGAATAAAACTAATGGACTTACCTGGAGGTGGATTGTCTCCCCAGAAATAATTGCAAAAACATTTATATCCAGCAGTCGTTATAGGTTTAATTTTAATCTTGGGTTTGACCAGAGAGACACATACACATACTCAGACTCTACTGTGGTTGTATTCCAAAATATAGATTATAATATATTTGATATAATAAATGACAATACAATTGAAACAGAGGTAGCCTGGAAGGCTGCGGAAAACCATGAGGTCACGGGCGGATTTCAAATTAAAAGCGTGGACTATAATTTAGGTATTGATATTAGTCTAGAGAATCAGGATTCTATTTTTAGCTTTACGCCACTCTCTCTAAAAAATAATACTCGAGAGGTATCTGTTTTTGTGCAAGACAAGTGGAACTACTCTGATAAATTCAAATTTCAATTAGGTATCAGGGGAACGGATTATAATTTGCATGAAAAATTTTATTTAGACCCTCGAATTGGAATGAAATATCATTATAGTTCTGATATTGCGTTTAAGTTGAATTGGGGTATTTATCATCAGTTTTTAACAACAGCAAACAACCAAGATGAAAATCTCAGACTTGTAGAATTATGGCTAGGAATTCCGGAAGATAAAAAAGCTAGTGTGTCCCAACATTTAATCAGTGGACTAGAGTACATGTCTCCAAAAAATATATTTTATCGTTTAGAACTTTACAATAAGACCTTTGATAATCTTTTAACCATTAAACAAGAAAACCCTAACACAGTAGCGGCCAGCTCTACAGACTCTACCCTAAACGAGTTTTGGGATACAAAAGGTAACAGCTGGGGGGCTGAATTTTTACTTAAAAAATCTTCAGGGCGATTAAACGGATGGGTTGGATATACTTACGCAGAGGCGAATTATTATAATGAGCCAAGTGGATGGCACCATCCAAATTTCGATCGAACACATACATTAAATATTATACTGAATTATGACCTTACACCAGAAATTCAAATTAATTATGGATTGACTAGATCTAGTGGGAACCCATACACAAAAATATTGGGGAGGGTATACGATTGGCAACAAAACTTAGATAGTGACACGTACTGGTATCCTGTTGATAGTTATATTATAGGCGAGAAAAACACAGAGCGTTATGATAAGTATTTCAGGGTTGACGTTGGGATGACTCGTAAAAAAGGAAATCTGTTTGGATTAAACTATGATAC
>CAZYDX010000035.1:5873-20006 GCA_964646455.1 uncultured bacterium
TAGGGAATAGTTATGAGTTTACGTTTGTTGAGAATATAAAAATGATCGACACGATTTATTTTGACACTACATTTACGCTCTATGGTTATACTGTTGATTGGGACACAACGATTTTTGATACTAATAATATAAGATTAAATTTATATGTTGATACTACCGGGACATTCACTCCGCAGCCAGATACATATTACTCTCTAAGCGTAATATCAGAGGGATTTGACCATATGAGTGGCTCACTAATTACACCCTCAATACCAAATTTTGATTCAATAACTCAAAGAGGGGAGGTTGTAGACACTATTATTGTTAATGAGCCTTTTGATATACGTTGGGCTCCGCAGCAAAGCGGTAGGGGTATGGTTACTGGTGAGGTGATGCTTGGTGACTGGTGGAACGATACAACCAGTTCTGGCTGGTGTGGTGGAGACTTTGAACCTTTTGTTGTGGATCTTTACGATGAAAATCAAAATCCATATAGTGTTTATCCGTGGCTTTGTTTAGATGGAACTGATAATAATGAGGCAAAAGATTATGTGCTCCGTCTAACTGCCATGGATGATAACTATTATGAATATTTTATTACAGGTGAACCGGGAGAGTATTCCAACGCACTTTTAAATTATCCAACAACCAAAGGTCGTTCTATTGGTATTGAGGGAGGATTTGGAATATTTGGTTCTATTGCCTCAGACTGGATAGTATTAAAAATTTCACCGTAGCTGTATAATAAAAAAACAATAAAATTTATAACAATAGGATAGAAACAAATGAAACTATTTTCCTGGAATGTAAATGGTGTTAGAGCTGCAACAAAAAAAGGCTTGTTTGAATGGCTAGAGTATGAGTCTCCAGATGTATTATGTATCCAAGAGACCAAGGCCCATGTTGATCAGCTCACATCAGAGATATTAGTAGATCACGGTTATCATGCCTACTGGCATTCAGGTGAAAGGCGAGGATATAGTGGGGTAGCTACATTTTGTAAAGAGGAACCCTATTTTGTACAAGAAGGTTTAGGTATTGATAGGTATGACTCTGAGGGGAGGGTGTTGATTACGGAACATGAGGGTTTCCTTTTATACAATATATATTTCCCAAATGGGCAGAAAGATGATATTCGATTAAAGTATAAATTAGATTTTTATGATGACCTTCTTCCTATAATCAATGAACAGGTCGAATCAGGGAACAATGTTATTGTAGCAGGTGACTGGAATACGGCACATCACCCTATTGACTTGGCCAGACCGAAAGAGAATATTAATACATCTGGTTTTATGCCGATAGAACGTGAAAAATTAGATGAGTATGTAGAAGATGGCTGGGTAGATACGTTTAGACTTTTTAATGAAAATCCTGACCAGTATTCATGGTGGTCATACAGGATGGCAGCCAGGTCTAGAAATGTAGGCTGGCGCATTGATTATTTTTTTGTAAACTCTAAGCTTGCTGAATTGTGTGTTGATGCAGATATCCATCTGGATGTAATGGGCTCTGATCACTGCCCTGTATCTTTAGAAATTGATTTTTAAAATATTTATATTTATTTAACCTTAAAATAAGCTGAAATACCCATTAATTGTTATTAAACTATGATTTACTGAACAATATTTAACTAAATCTAAAATGAGTAATAAAATATATATACAAGTATACAGACTAGTCTCTCCTTATTGGCCATATTTATTTGTTTCTTCATTATCAGCCTTTATTTATGTAGCATTTAATGGACTCTCTGTCTGGCTAACTGCAACATTATTTAATAATATTCTGACGGATTTTGAATCTCTTTTGAAAAGTCATACGTTTCTTGAAGAAACGAAAAACAGCATAAATGACCAATTAAAATACCTGACAAATGAGCTAATTCTTCGTAAATCTGCAATTGAATCTTTAAAAGTACTTTGTTTTACTCTCATAGGGGTATTTTTTATAAAAAATATATTCTTATATATAAAAAATATTATCCTTACCTATATACAGTATAATATCATAAAAAAACTTAGGGCAAGTATCTATGCTCACTTACAGTCAATGCCGATGTCATTTTTTGATAAAAGACAAACAGGAGAATTATCATCGATACTAATTAATGATGTAGACAACATGCGTCTAGCTTTTGGTACTAGTTTCCATAAACTCTTTGTAGAACCAATTAATATTATTGTTTTTATCACTCTGCTTTTTATTATCAATCTAAAACTTGCCTTGATTTCTCTGATTATTGTCCCCTTAAGTGGAGCAGTAGTTGTGATAATTGGAAAAAGTATTCGCAGAAAAGCAAAAAGAACTGTGGAAAAAATTGCACGAATTATGACTATTATGGTCGAGAATTTAAATTCCATTCGTATAGTAAAATCATTTGCGATGGAAACTTTTGAGACAGATCGATTTAAAAAAGAACAAGAGGTTCATTATGCCCTGGCTCTTAGGCAGGCAAAGTTGAATCTTGTTTCATCACCAATTACTGAAATTATTGGTGCATTAATTGGTGTGTCTTTACTTTGGATTGGTGGGTATGATGTGTTAGTCGCAAATAAAATGAATTCCGAAGATTTTATACGTTTTATATTGATACTATTTAGTGTTTTACAGCCTATTAAATCACTTGGTAATATTACAATTAATTTGCAAAAAGGTTTTGCATCAGCAGAAAGAGTGTTTGATGTATTAGATATACCAGCTAGCATAGTCTCAGCTCCTAATGCAAAATCTATAATTAGAATAAATAAAGCGATTTTTTTTCAAAATGTTAATTTTAATTATGATGGGAGTAAACAAATACTTGAAAATATTTCCTTTTCAATGAAAAAAGGTACTGTGACTGCTATTGTTGGAGCAAGTGGTGCAGGGAAATCTACTATTGCTGACTTAATTCCAAGGTTTTATGATGTTTCAGGTGGTTCTATCAAAATTGATAAGATAGACATAAGAGAATTAGAACTTAGTTCATTACGTAGAATGATGGGGATTGTTTCTCAAGACACTATTTTATTTAATGATACAATTGGCTCTAATATCAAGTACGGTTTGCAAAATGTTAGTGATGATCATTTGAAAGAAGCAGCAAAGAACGCAAATGCACTCGACTTTATTAATGAACAACCTCAAGGTTTTGACACCATAATTGGTGAGAAAGGTGTGCGTCTTTCTGGAGGTCAAAGACAGAGGATAGCAATAGCGAGAGCAATACTAAAAAACCCGAAAATATTAATTTTAGATGAAGCAACGTCATCGCTTGACACTGAATCTGAATATTTGGTACAGAGAGCCATTGATAATCTTATATCTGATAGAACGGTTTTAGTAATTGCACACAGACTTACAACTGTTGAAAATGCTGATTTAATTATTGTTATGGACTCTGGCAAAATTGTTTCGGAAGGCTCTCATAAAGAACTATTACGTGAGGGTGGTCTCTATTCGAAACTGTATAATAAGCAGTTTATATAAAGTCATTATGAATGTATTTTATCTTGCAAATCAGGTTTATCAATTATCTTATGCAAAACCAATATATCAAAAATTAGGCGGTTCATTTTTAGTTTCGAATAATAGAAAATTAATAAAATTTAAGTGGAAATTAAGAGGATTAAATTCTGTGGAATATCTTTTTTCTAAGAAGAGTAAAACAAAAATAATTAGAAGAAATATAAAAAATTTATCGAATTTTAATGGTGTAATCATTTCACAATCAAATTCTCGAATAATATCTCAAAATTCAAATGTAATAACTATATTTGTTGGACATGGAACTGGAGATAAAAAATATGGAGGTAATCCCGAAATTCTTCTTAGCTATGATTATCACTTTATTTCAGGACCAAAACATTTAGCAAAACTTGAGGATGTTGGAATTAAAATTTCAGAAAATCGTTTGATTTCCATAGGCAATCCTCGTTTTGATAATTACTTGGAAATTAAAAATAATAATAGGTACCTTGATTTTCTTGGAGTTAAAAATATATCATTACCTACAGTATTATATGCTCCTACTTGGGAATGGGGTGGCGGAACACTTAAGAAGTTGGTGTATAAACTTGCAAGAAAGTTATCAGGTAAATATAATTTAATTATTCGACCTCATCATTTTGATACTCATTTAATTCCATGGTTAAGACTTTGGGTATATCGAGAAAGGTTAGAAAATATTTACTTTTCAAACCCAAATAATATATTGTATGAGGATACAATGGATGTTTTTGCTTCTTCTGATATTCTTATTAGTGATACATCTTCCCTTATTTACGAATATTTAATAACAGGAAAACCTATAATTAGAGTTAAGATTGGAGATGACCAAGACCTTCATGCAATGCCAGATGAGATGACGATTCTTGGAAAATCTGATATTTTAGATTCAGAAAATCTAGAATTTATAGTTGATAAGATTGACTATAATTTGGATGAACAACCTTATGAAAAAGTTTATAAAAAATTGCTTTCCGATTGTTTTTATTTTAATGATGGTCAGAGCACAAATAGAGCAATAGAATTTATTTCTAACTTTGTTAATGATTAGGCTAATTCGCAATTAGATATAGTTTTATTTATGGTAAATAAATTTAGAAGATATCTAAAAAAAGCGATTATAAATTTAGTAAGATTTCCTTTTTTAAGACAGTCGATTAAAAAAAGTGTGCATAAACGTGTTGTACATGTAAAAAATGGTGGTATTGGTGCTGGCGGGGCAAATAACTATATGTTTGAGATTATTGATAATTTGGAAGGCTATGAGCAATTTATTTGGTATGAAAGAGGTAGAACTTTTGGATTTAGAAAAGATGTAAAGGCTTATACGGGCAACATTAAAAAGTTCTTACAAATCGTTAAGCCTGAAATAATTCAAATACATTTTGGTGGCGGTGGGCAAGATTGTATTAGTAAAGTATGGGAACTCAAACCTGAACTGGGATATAAAATAATCTTTACTTTTCATAAACTGTCTAAACCATTTTTACTCGATAAAATAGACTGCAATTTATTTGTAAATGAATTTTACACAAATTTGCCAAAGTATTCACAATTGGAAAACATAAAAGTAATTAATGGCGGTGTAAATGAAGAGATTTATAAATATCAAAAACAATTACCTCAAAAGAATTATACAATAGGGAGGATAAGCCGAGTTGATGATGAAAAAATTGACTTTGTAATGACAGATATACTTAATGAATTCTCAGATAGAAAAGATATTAAGTTTTACTTTATAGGGGGTACAAAGAAAAAAATAAATGAATTATTAATACCAATGATACCTAACTCATTGCTTGATAGAACTCAAATTGATGAGAGAGTGTTAAAAGTGAAGAAAAAAATTGATAAAATGGTCCAGTTAGATGTTTTTATACATTTTACATCTGAAAATTGTAATTCGGGGATGGGGGAAAATTTTAGTATTGCATTAATTGAAGCTATGATGCTTGGAATACCTATTGTGACTGAAAATAGAGGAGGCATTAAAAACCAAATTAGTCATGGTTATAATGGCTATCTTTGTGATAAAGTGTCTGATTATTATAAATACACAACTCTCTTGCTTGACAATCAAGATATTTGGATAAATATGAGTAAGAATGCAAGAAGTCACGCTGAAAAATATTTTTCTTCAAAATCAATGGCTAAAAAAACTAAAAATCTATATGATGAATTAATAAATGCCGTTAGTTGATGTAATAACCCCAGTAAAAAATACATCCTTTCATTATTTATCCATCGCTATTGAAAGCATTTTGAGTCAAACTGTAGAGGATTATCAAATCGTAATTATAAATGATGGTTCCTCAGTCAATTATGAAAAAGACCTAATTAAATATATTTCATCTTTAAATAACGATAAAATATTATTGGTACATAACCGTAAAAAAAATGGGCCATCTTTTGCAAGAAATTTTGGTATTGAATCTTCTTCTTCAAAATATGTTGCATTTTTGGATTCTGATGATTTTTGGTTCTCAAATAAACTTGAAAACCAGCTTAAAATAATGGAAAATGGGAAAGGATATTCACTAATCCACAGTGACGTAGAATATATTGATGGGACTGGTGCTCTTATTTCCTCGTGCTCAAGTATTCCTAAGCAAGACTTCAATAAGTTGAAAGGAATGGATTTAATATTATATCTGATTAGTAGAAATAGGATAGAAACTTTATCGGTAATGGTAACACGAGATTCACTTAACAAAGTAGGTTATTTTGATGAAAATTTCCTACGTGTTGAAGATTGGGATTTGTGGTTGAGGTATGCAATGTTAAATGAGCCAATGTATTATCAGGATAAAGTTCTTACATCTTATAGAAAGCATCGGTCATCAATATCACAAGATTATGAGCTTGTACACAAATTTAAAGAAAAATTATTCAATAAAACTTTCAAAGAATTAAGAAAAAGAAGTAAAGATGACATTCTAGATTCATTTGAGAATGAAATTTTCAGGAAACTTTATAAATTAACTGGTCGAAGACTATATAATGCAAAAAACTACAAAAAAGCGGTAGAATATTTTAAACTTTCAAGAGAATTTGGGTTCGACTATGATTGTCTTCGCCGGGAATTTAAGTGTATTCTAAAATCGTGGTTAATGAGTTTGTAGAGGATTATTTATGTACAGAATTTGATCTTATGTTGAAAAGAAAAGATTATGAAGATACTATAAGTTTTTCCTTCTCTGTGAATACCTGGTTGCCAATAAAGTTATTAAAACCCATCATATAAACATTTACGCAACTTGGTTTCTTGAATATAGAAATTACTGACCTGTTTTTCTTATAATAGTCATCTGCATAAATGCAGGAACATTTCTGTTATTTATATTTATAATAAAGTATAGAAATTTGATTTTCAGTATAATGATCATCAGCTCCAAACTCAAAAGCTTTTAATCATGTGAAAAAATTGCATCATAAATTTCTAGAATATTGATCTTCTGCTTTATAATCTGTTCAACCACACCTGGGACGATAGGCCTAGAATCTAATAACCATCCAAACTTTCATTTATCATCTTTTGCGCCTTGAAGACCTAAAAAGATTTCTCTATAAATATAAAAAGTAGTGCTGTTTTGTTTGGTACTAAAATCCCACTCTAAATCTGTAGTTTTCTTCCATAAAGTGGGTGTATGTGCATGCTGAAAAGACACCCCTATTAAATTAAACTTTTCTTTTGACATAAAAAGCATCTCCCCACGTAAATCCGTCCCAAGTGGTTTCTACTCTTTCGAGCCCATAAGATTTCAAAAACTCATCAAGTTCATCTACCATGCAGCATTCTTCATACACTTCGGCGCGATTTATTTCACACATTAAATAATCTATATGATGTAATGTCTCGATTGCTCCTTTTAAAACCTCTAGTTCATACCCCTGTACATCCATGTTAATGAAATTATATGAACTTTTATCTTCAATCACATTATCTAAAGTTTCGACAGTAACATCTTCTCGTTCTGGGAAGGTGATGTGGGGGTACTGTTGTAAATGAAGTTTAGGTTTTAATAAAGAACTAGATTGCCCTTGATTGGCAGATTCAACATACATGCTTTTTATAGAAGGCTCTGCTCCTAAAGCTAATTGATATAGCGTGCTGTCGGTTACTCTCTCTGAGAGTACTTTATAATTTTTATTCAAGGGCTCAAAGTAAACTTTATTAGTATACCCCAATTCCTGATAAATAGAATTTTCTTCCCCATAATGAGCCCCTATATGAAGAACCCCTTTAACATCCATACTATACTGTCGGTGTAATTTTTGTAAATCCAAGAGCATTAAATTCTCTCCCATCTCTCAGGTATAATGTCGTGGGATTCGAGAGTGCTGTCAGGACCAAACCACAGTCCAGAAGCTATAATCTTCCCTTTGGTATTGGGGAGCCATGCCCCCCACCAATTAAAAGTACTATTAGCTAAAATATGGTGATTACATTTACTCATATTATATAAATCAAAATATTCTTCTCCGAGTACAGAGAAATTAGTATTATCAACAATAACAATCTCAACATTTTCATAAGATTGATTCCGAACACGGAGCAAAGATTGCTCCAAAAACTTTTTCTATTGTGAGATAAGTATAAAAACTGAAATTAATTCACTCATATTTCTTGGCTCATTTGTAGTTATTATTCTTTAATAGCTCTAAATATAAGAAATAATATTTATCGATGATTTTACTCAGATTAAAAGGCGGTCTTGGGAATCAACTATTCCAGTATGCCACAGCTCGGTCATTGTCTATCAAATATCAATGCCCCATATTACTAGATCGAACCTCTTATTTACCACATCAGAAGTTGAAAAAAAGGACAACATACAGGCAATTCGGCTTATGGGCTTATGAATTATCAAACATACCTAACGTTTATAACTCAGAAAAATCCAATTCATACAAACAATATATCGAGTGCATCAACCAAAAGTTAACTACCAGTAAAATAACAACTATCTTCAGAGAAAAAGATCCTAGATGTTTTGATGAAGAAGTTTTCAAATTATCTCCTCCATTTATCCTTGATGGCTATTTTCAGTCTAGGCATTATTTTTCTGACTTTCATAAAGTGCTAATCAAAGATTTCACCTTATCCACCACACTAGATTCAGGTAACCTAAAATTTATTGACATCATAAATAATACGAACTCGGTGGCCGTTCATATCCGTAGGGGAGATTATGTAACAAATGCTGCCGCAAAAAGTCACCATGGCATCCTCCCTCTAAGCTATTATGTATCAGCAATTAATTTTGTACAGGATCAGGTTATAGAACCTGTTTTTAACTTTTTCTCAGATGATCTTGAATGGTGTAAAAAGTCTTTCAGTTTTCTTTCGCCTAGACAGGTAAATTTTATAGATATCAATAAAGGAGAACACCCAAGCCTAGACTTAAACTTAATGAGCCAAAATAAACATATAATAATTGCAAATAGCAGTTATAGCTGGTGGGCTGCTTGGTTAAGAAAAAACAAAAAGGGTTTTGTACTCTACCCTTCCGAATGGGTTCGGAAATACTTTAACAAGAGTGAATTATTTCCTTGCACATGGACTAAGATTTATTGCTAAGAAAAAAATTTATGGAAAGAATTTTAATTAAAGCCTTAGATAATCGACAATTATTTCAAAGGTTTCGATTTATTGTAGCTCTCAATAATTACTGATAATGGAGAATTTATTGAGCATGTACGATATGAGCTTGTAAATCAGCAGCGTTTTGGCTGCGGCTACTTTCTATTTAGGAAAAATTGTAATAAGTCCAAATGTCCAATTTGCAAATACTAGTTTCCACTCTTAATGATGGGCTTGTAGTAGTTAACATGACATATAGAGTTGAAAAAATCATAAATACTATAAACTCAATAAAAAATAAAAATCTTTAGCCTTTCATATAAATATGATATCATTACATTTTTCTCAAAAAAAATCGATTTTTTATTATAAAAAAACTTTTGCAATCTAGTGTTATTAATACTAATATTTATCAAGGTGATAAAAGTCACTGGAAAATCACATATCATTATAAATAAAGGAGTCCTACAATGATAAGTAAGTTAGATAAGTATATAATTGGCATAATAATGTTCTCTTTCAGTTTTGCCAGTGAACAGAGAATATCTGCGCTTGGTGGCAATGCTGGTTTCTGGGCAGAAGATGATCAGAATTTGTACATGTTCCCTGCGACCATGCACAATTTTAATCTCGCACAGATAGATGGCAATGGTAATGATGCATCTGCAGCCTTTCTTTTTGGTGAAGGAACTAAATATGGTTTCATCATGGAAAGTGGTTCAGATAATCTAATTAATATGGCCTATGGTTCAGGAGCATGGGGATTATTATTAGGTGTTGATCTTAACAGCAGTGAAATGCCTAATCCATATGAATCTGGGCAGTTACAAACCAGTGATAATACAATATCTCTTGGATTTGGTTTAAACGCTGGGTTCGGTGAAATAGGAATGTCTTTAGTGACTGCTAGCAGTGATGATGGGAACACAAATACTGATGATCCTTCGGTGATGAATATTGGGTTTAACCTAAGAAGAGAGCAAAGCATTTGGGAATTCTCTCACATGCTTGTCAGCTTTAATTTAATGTCTGGTGAGAATGATGGATCCTATGATAATATGTCAGAAATGGCATTGGGAATAGATTTATATCGTCATTGGACATTGAGTGAGTCTAGTGATGTTCTTTTTGCTACTGGTTTAAAATACATGTCTTCTACTGCTAAAGCTGAAGGCCAGGATGACGAAGAGGAATCTATGATCATATTTCCAAATCTTACATTTGCTGTAGAGACAAATCTCTTAGAGTGGGCGACTGTTAGAGCTGGTGTAAATAATATGCATAACCTAAGCTATACAGAAAAGTCCGGAGATTCTGAGGTAAAAACTATGGGGGAAAATCTTTTTTCATTAATATTCGGGCTTGGTCTAGAGTATGGTGGTTTTAAATTAGACCTTGATCTTAATCCTGGGTTTTTTGTTAATCCTGTGACTTTTATTACTGGTTTTAATGATGAATCACTTGCTTCTAAATTTTCAATTACCTATGCTTGGTAATTACTAATTGTAATATAAAAAAAGGCAGCTATAAGCTGCCTTTTTTTTTACAATAATTTATAATTTTTTGCAGTTTATTGTTTCATAAACTGTTTAACTTTTCAGAGAACTAAATTCATTACGATGAAAATAAAACTCCTTTTTTTTGTTACAAAACCTTATTCAGTTTCAATAATTGCACCGATTGAAGATTATTGTAATACGCACCGTAATATTCAAACCGCATGGTTTATCCTTGGTGATGTAGATCAAAAAAATATTAATAGTGATGTGCTTAAATCGAATCATGAAGTCATAGAATTTGCTCCTGATGCTGTTATTGTTTCTGGTAACATAGTACCTGATTTCTGGCCAGGACTTAAGGTGCAGATCTTTCATGGATTATGTGAAGAAAAGAAAGGCCACTATGATATAACTGGATTTTTTGACCTATATTGTACTCCAGGGTCTTATATAACAGATAAATTTGAGCAACTCCAAAAAAAATACAATACTTTCATTGTTCGAGAGACAGGCTGGCCCAAATTAGATCAGCTTGATTTATCTGAAAAAATAGAAGATTCAAAGGTGGCAGTGGGACTTGATCCTATAAAAAAAGTGATATTATTTGCTCCTACTTTTTCTCCTAAATATTCTTCATCTCAATACCTAATTGATTCAATTAATGAGATTCAATATGAAGATTATCACTGGATAGTAAAATTTCATGACTTAGAAGATAAAGGTATCGTAGATGAATACAGAGGCCTAGAATCAAGTAAGTTTCAAATAATAAATGATTCAGATATTTTGCCTTGGATGATGTCAGCTGATATACTTATTACCGACACCTCCTCTGTTGCCTATGAGTATCTCTTATTAGACAGACCAATAATTACCTTTAGGGCAACTGATAGATATGAGAAAGGTCTTGATATGGTTAATTCAGATGAATTGCCTGGCGCTATAACAAGGTCTATAATCGATCCTTCTGAATTCTCTGAATCTAGGAAAGATATTTTATATGAGATTCATCCTTACTCTGATGGAAAATCATCACAACGTTTAATTGATGTAATTAGCAAGACCATTAAGGATAACGAGATTCAAAAATTAAAACCGAAGCCAAGAAATTGGTTCAAAAAACGCCAGATAAGAAAATTAATTTCTCAATGAAAATTCTGTTTGAGCATGAACATCTTTATTATTTACCTCAGTTTGAGTCAATTATTCATGAGCTAAAAAAGAAAGGTGAAAAAAATATCTTTGGCAGCATTTCTTTAAAAATTCCTGATATGGAACAAAAGCTATTTCATAGTGAAATGAATCGATTGGGTGCAGAAGTGATAACTTCTAATTCTGAGATAGATCGTTTGAGACATCTAAAGCAAATGAATTTTGATCTAATATTCGTTGGGAATAAAAATACTATATCAAAGATCAAAGGTAATAATTCGTTTTCTATAATGGTATACCATGGGATTGGACTTAAGCAATCCTACTACACAGATCTAACCAAAGAGATGGATGTGATTTGTGTTGAATCTCAATATCGAAAAGAACAGTTAAATGATTTAGGTTTCAATGCGGTCAATACAGGATTTACCAAGTTAGATTTAATTGATAGTGCTATAGAAAAAGATAATATTGGTGTACCTACTATTTTATATGCACCTACTTTTTTTCCATCATCTTTGCAAAAGACAATTCCTTTTTTAGATCAATTAGCAGATTATAATGTAATAATAAAGCTTCATCATTTTTTTTGGACTGACTCTAGGTATGGTACTATAAGGCGTGATCTTGAGTCATATATAAAAAACCTTGGCAATATTAACTTAAGTACATTTGAAACATATAATATTATGAGCCTATATCCCCAAGCAGATATTTTAATTTCTGATTTTTCTTCTACGATTTTTGAATATTTATTTTTTAATAGACCTATTGTCCAAACGACTTATTATACCAGCCGTATGAAATATAAAATGTTTTCCTCTTTAATTGAAAAACGTATTGATAGAGACAGAGCTGAGGAAATTGATTTTGTTTTTTATTGTGAAAATCCTGAAAACCTTGCGACCTCTGTTTTAGAGGCAATTAACAATCCTGAAAAGCATTCAACTGAGAGAATTTCAGCATTGAAACGGTTTTTAGGTAATACAAAAGTTAATTCAGCTGAAAAGGTGATTAATGCGATAGTTTCGAATGGAATTTCAATTGGTCAGGCAAATTAATTCTTATAATTTTACCATATAATGAAAGCATTTATTCTAGCTGCAGGTGTTTCTAGAAGATTATACCCAGAGACCTATAGTATCCCTAAGTGTTTACTTGATGTTGGCGGCAAACCTATTATTGATTACCAGCTGGAAGCATTACAGAGTGTAGGGATAGATAATGTAACCATGATTGTCGGATACTATCGTGAGATACTTGTAGAGCATGTGAAACAAAACTTCCCAGATATTAGTTTTGAGTTTATTATTAATAACCATTATTTTGAAACTAACACAGCATATTCAGTCTACTTAGGTCGAAAAAATTTAGCTTCAGATGTCCAGCTTCTTATGAATGCAGACGTTATATATTCACCAGATCTTATTAATCGTATTGTAAATTCACATTATGATACTGTATTGGCTGTTGATATAAAGAAGTGTGGCAGAGAAGAGGTAAAAGTAATTGAAGGTGGAGATAATAAGATTAATGCGATTGGTAAAGAGCTAATTGAAGAACAATGTTTAGGTGAATTTCTAGGTGTTGCTAAACTATCAAAAGATTTTAATCATTTATTTTCTGAATCTCTAACTAAGCTAATAGATGCCGGCGGGAAATCAGATTATTTTGAGGCGGGAATGCACCCTCTTTTAAATAAGACGGATGTTTATTATTGTGATGTATCTGACTTACCCTGTCTTGAGATTGATTTTTTAGAAGATTTAAATGAAGCCCGAAGTTTGTTTTGAGCTTAATCTGATAGTATATAATGGCGAAAGTTTCACCCTTTAAAGGCTGGAGGTATAATCCAGAAATTATTGATCGCATTGAAAATGTTTTTGTGCCACCTTATGATGTGATTACTTCAGAAGAACAGGATCAATTTTATAATAAATCACCGCACAGTTATATTCGGATTAATCTAAATAATACACCTGGGAAAGCAAAATATTTTTCTGCGGCAAACACACTAAATATGTGGATAGGAAGCGGAGTGCTTATTGAAGAGGATCAGCCCGCGATTTATATTTTTTCACAATCTTTTACTATTGATGGTTCTCTAGTTGATAGAATTGGTTGTATATGTTCTCTAGAACTCTACGAATTGGGAGATACGGTACTTCCCCATGAACAGACGATTGATAAACATTTAGATGATCGTTATAATCTAATGGCGTCTACATCTGCAAATTCAGGTCAGATATTTATGTGTTATAAAGATGAAAAAATGATCTTAGAGGAATTATACAATAATATAAAAAATGAACCATCCATAAACGTTGAACTTGATGAAGTTAGATACAATGTTTGGCCCATAACTGAACAAATCACTATTCAAAGATTTGTGTCTATGCTTGATAAAAAGACATTGGTCATCGCAGA
>CAZYDX010000036.1:0-19873 GCA_964646455.1 uncultured bacterium
TAGGCTGTTACGAATTAATTTTTGATGATTTTATTCCTGATTTTGCTTCCATACATTCTGCAGTAGATCTTGGTAAGGAGCTAATTAATAAAAAATCTGGTTCAATGGTTAATGCAGTAATGAGGAATATACAGCGCAAACAAAAAAAGAACTCTGAATGGATTAATTTAATAATAAATAATAATATTGAGATAGCTTATCCAAAATGGTTAATAAAAAAATGGCAAAAACAGTTTGGTAAAATTAGAACTGAAAAATTATGTTCATCTTTTCTAAACAAATCTTCTATGTTTATAAGAGTTAATGAAAGCCAGATGGATATCAATCATGCAATTAATGTTCTAAGGCAATCTAGCATATATATAAAAACAAATAAGTTTTTAACTAATTTTTTAGAGGTTGTAAAAGGCCAGGATAATATTATAGATAACGAGCTTTTCAAAACTGGTATTATATCTATACAAGACCCGGCTTCTGGTGCGGTTATTGATTTAGTTAATCCACAAAATGGAGAAACAATATTAGATGTATGTGCAGCTCCTGGCACAAAATCTTTATTTATGTCCCACAAGGTGGGCCCTGATGGAAAGATTTATGCTTCCGATATAAACAAGAATCGTGTAAAAAAAGGTAAGGATGATATTAGTAGACATAAACATAATAATATTACTTGGTCTGTTTTAGATGCCACTAAAGATAGATTTCCCTTATGTAAAAAGATTCTTATTGATGCTCCTTGTACAGGAACTGGTGTTATTGGTAGGAGGCCTGATATAAAATGGAGGGTTAAGAATAAAGATATTAAATCTATGGCTAGGCTACAAAAATTAATACTTAATCACATGTCAAAATTTTTAATGCCTGGAGGGCAGTTAGTATATTCAACATGTTCTCTAGAGCCTGAAGAGAATGTAGATGTTGTTAATGATTTTCTTATTAAACACCAAGATTTTACAATTTTGCCATCTAATGCATTATTGCCTGTTTCGTGGGTAAACTCAGATGGGTTTTTAATGACTATGCCTTATAAAACAAAAACTGATGCTATTTTCGCTGCAGTATTATTAAAAAAAGAATGAAAATAAATATAAATATCAAATATTATTTAGTTTGTCTTAGTGCTTTAGTTGTTTTTAGTATTTTTATCACAGATATTTTTATTATGCCTATATATGTAAGGCATGGTGAAGGAAGCTATATGGTAAACATAAAAGGTAAGACATTTGATTATGCAATTGATATATTATCATCAGAAGGCCATAAAGGGTTAATATCAGACACTCTTTTTTCCTCCTCTTTTAAGGCAGGAACAGTTATAGACCAATATCCATCGCCAAATATGAGAGTAAAGGAAGGTAGAACTGTACGATTAACAATAGCACATCCAGAGCGTATGGTTATGGTTCCTGATTTAATAGGAAGATCTGAAAGAAGTGCTGAGCTTGATGTAAGGCAAGTTGGATTAGAAATTGATACAGTATATAAAGAATATAACTCAGATGTTCCTTTTGGGAATGTTACTTGGCAGTACCCAAAAGGTGGGGATTTACTAAGTAGAGGAATGGGTATACATTTAACAATAAGTTTAGGTGTTCCCCCAAATTTTTTTCAAGCTCCAAATGTTTTTGGCCTCAGTAAAAAGAAAGCTATTAATGCACTTGAAAAATCAGGATTTTCGCTTGGGAAATTATACTATAGGCAGAACGAGGATTTGATTCCATATACTGTTCTTGATCAATCTGTAAAACCTGGAACAGTATTAGAAAAGCCTACAGTGATTGATCTGACAATAAGTGTGCTTGATATGCAAGATATATTCAAAAATAATATAGACTAGTGGAGAAAAATAACACAAGTGAGGTTTTTAGGAAAGCTATACACATTTCTAATGCCATAATTCCTATTAGTTATCTCTATTTATTTCCAAATAAGATGGATATGCTAATTATTTTGTCATTTTTTTTGATTGTTTGTTTTTTTATAGAAATCTTCAGAAAAAATATTGATTTACTTTCTATATTTTTTTCTCAATATTTTAGTTTTATGATGAGAGATAATGAAAAAAGGGGAGCATTGACTGGTGCAACATGGGTGTTTGTTGGAGCCTTATTTACTATTTTATTAATACCTGCTCCATATAGTATACTTGCTTTATTATTTTTATCGGTAGGTGACACATTTGCTGCTATTATTGGAATAAAATTCCCTTTTATAAGATTAGGAAGAAAAACTTTATCCGGTTCAATAGCAGGTTTTATAGCATGTGTTTTTATAGGTTTAATTATTGATATCCCCCTTGTTAGCTATGATGTTCTATTTTTTGGGGCTTTTATGGCAATGTTAATAGAATTAATACCTACATCTCTAGATGATAATGTAACAATACCAGTTTTGTCTGGTTTTTCAATGTATTGTTTTAACATATAAATATGACCTTTCTATCACCATCTTCTTTGTTTTTATTATTTGCTGTGGGTATACCAATAGCAATTCATATATTGAGTCGTCTTTCTGTTAAAAAGGTTGATTTTAGTTCGGTGCGCTTTCTCAAAAGTTTAGAAAACAATGCGATTAAAAATATAAAGTTTAAGAAATGGATTCTTTTATTATTGAGAATAGGAATTATAACATCTTTAGTGTTGATGGTAGCTCGTCCTGTAACAAAAGGATTTATTCCTGGTTGGGTATCAGCAGAGTTAGAATCTAGATTGTTATTAGTTATAGATAATTCTTCAAGTATGAGTGGGAAAATAAATTCAAAGACTTTACTTGAATCTGCAAAGGAGTTGGCAAATGATTTATCTCGTATATACAGTAATAATACGATAATTAATATTATCCAAACTTGTCCACCAAAAACCTTGTACTCTGGGAAAGTTAACGATCCTTCAATACCACTGATTTTAAATCAGATAGATCAAACTGTCGAATATGATAATATTTGGACACTTGTTGATTCCTTGACCAAAACAATAAAAGTATCTGAACCAATAAAAGAATGTATCATTTTAAGTGATTTTCAGACTAATTCTTTCCCAAACTCTCCTCTCTCCGAAAGTTGGAAATTTTATCTTATTAATTTAGGTAGTATAATTAATAACTTGTCAATTAACAATCTAGAAATAGTAAGTAGGATAAAAGTTCCTGAACAATTGTTAAAATTAAAAACAAGTATAAAAAATACTGGAGATAAAAAATTAACTAACGCTCCTATCAACCTTTTATTCGAAGAAAACCGTGTGGGGCAAGTAATATCAGAATTTGATAAAGGATCAAATAAAGAATTTATTTTTCAAGCTTATCCTGAAAAAAAGGGTGTATTAACAGGTAGTGTTAATCTTCCAGCTGATGACTATTTAATGGATAATATTTGGTACCTGACTGTACCGATATTAGATAAAATTAATTGTTTAATGATTGGTAGTACTGATGAGGAGATATCGATGTTTAAATTAATTGTAGATGCTATCGATCCTGAAAAGCAATTAATAAACTTTGAATCAAAAAAACTACCCGTCGTTAATAGATTATTTATCGATGAAATTGATATTTTAATTATACATAATCCAGAAGCATTTACGGAAGCTGCTTTTGATGAATTAGATAATTATCTTCAAGAAGGTGGTGGCTTAATTTGGTTTGCAGGGGGTATGGAAATTAATCCAGAATATAATAAATATTTGTCTAATATTAATTTTCCAAATGCTGAAAATTTAATTGAATCTGGTAGTGGTTTATTTAATGTGAATTTGCCTGATAGAGAAGGACATCTCTTATCTGATTTAAATGTGCGGAAATTAAAAAATGAACTACCTGAATGTTATCGTTATATAAGGCATACATATTCAGATAAACATAATATTCATTTAGAAATGAATAATGGTGACCCATTACTTTTAGAATTCAATCGGGGAAGTGGAAAAGTTTTTTATTTTGCATCTTTAATGAATCTTTCCTGGAGTGATATTCCTTTAAGAGGGATTTTCGTACCTCTAATGTATAGACTTCTTATTTTAGGTGGGACAGATGAGTTAAATACATCACCAGTCTCTATTGGTGGGACTAAATGGATTACCTTAGATAGAAATGAAGTGAGAAATCAATGGGAAGTTAAATCACCATCTGGTGAAAACACTCTTATTGTTCCTGACTTCAGCAAAGAAAGTCTGAAAATAATTAATACTAATGAGTTAGGTGTGTATGAGATATACCAGGATGGAGATTACTATACTGCTTTTTCAACATATCTACATCCAAATGAAATCATATCTAAACAAGTAACAAAGAATGAGATTGAAACTGTTTTAATAGATGAAATGTATAGATGGATTAATATAGACAATAATTTTCTTAATGATTTTAATGAGACCAGACAAGGAAAGTCATTATGGAAAATATTTTTGCTTATTGCTTCGACCCTTTTATTATTAGAAACATGGATAGGTCGTCCTATTCCCAACAATATAAAACAATAGTCGCTAGGATTTGGATAAAGCTCTAATTGTAGGAATTATTCTTACTAATAATAATATAGATAAAAATAACCATCTTTCTGAGTTGAGTATGCTCGCAGAAACAGCGGGTGTAAAGGTTTTAGGAAAGATTACTCAGAAGCTTTCAAGAATCAATCCAGCATTTTATGTAGGAAAGGGTAAGGCGAATCAGGTTGTAGAGCAGGCCAAAGTTTTAGATGCAAACTTAATTATTTTTGATGAAGAGCTTAGCCCCGCTCAGATAAAAAATTATCATAAATTAGCTAAGGAGATAAAAGTATTAGATAGAAGCGCACTAATATTAGATATATTTAAAAAACATGCGAAAACAAGAGAAGCAAAAACACAGGTAGAGCTAGCATTTTGTCAGTATTTATTGCCTCGATTAACTAGACAGTGGACACATCTTGAAAGGCAAATGGGAGGTGTCGGAACGAGAGCCGGAATGGGCGAGACTCAGATAGAGATAGACAGACGTCTAATTAGAGAAAAAATCTCAAAATTAAAATTAGACCTAAAAAAAATAGAAACAGAAAGAATAACACAAGGTCAAAAACGTAAAAACGAGTTTAGGGTTGCGCTTGTTGGATATACTAATGCGGGTAAATCGACATTATTTAATTCGTTAACTGGTAACAATGTTTATGTCCAAGACCAGTTATTTGCAACGCTTGATACAACAGTGAGAAAATTAAAGCTTAATAAAACACATCAAGTGCTCATTAGCGATACAGTTGGGTTTATAAGTAAATTACCTCATAATCTAGTTGCATCTTTTCGTAGCACTCTTAAAGAATTATTGGAAGCTAACCTTATTCTTATAGTTCTAGACGCAAGTTCTAGCCTTATCGATGAGCATCTTAATACGATTAAAATTGTACTCTCTGATTTAGGCGCAAATGACATACCAAAAAGTATAGTTATGAATAAAATTGATCAGGTAAAACAGGAACAAAGTATAAAAAGGTTAAAATCTAAGTATTTAGATGCTATTTTCATTTCTGCATTGCATCATTTAAAATTGGATGATATTAGATTACATATTATAAATAAAATTGAAAGTGACTTTGAAATTTTTGATATAACAATACCTTATCACAAAGGGAAAACCATTTCACAATTGCAAAGCAGGGTAGAGATAATAGAAAGTGTTTACAGCGATGAAGAGATTTATCTTAAGATTAAAGGCAAAAAAGAAACTGTTGAAAAAATATTAGGATAAAATGAATAACAAAATTTTTAATGCACTAATCATTGAGGAAAATGGTGATGGAACATTTTCGCAAAATATTAAATTAAAGAAGATAAATGAACTTCCTGATGGGGATCTATTAATTAGGGTAAAATATTCATCATTAAATTATAAGGATGCACTTTCTTTTTCAGGAAATAAAGGTGTTACAAAATATTATCCACATACACCCGGAATTGATGCAATCGGTGTCATCGACCATTCAACAACTTCAGAATTTATGAAAGGAGAGAAGGTCATTGTTACTGGGTATGATATGGGAATGAATACATCAGGCGGATTTGGTGAGTACATCAGGGTCCCCAAAGAATGGGCTACCTCTCTGCCAGAAAAATTAACCTCTTTAGACTCTATGATTATTGGCACAGCCGGTTTGACAGCTGGATTGTGTATCCAAGCGCTTGAAAGAATGGATGGTATTTTAGGAAAGAAAGCCGTTGTAACAGGCTCTTCTGGAGGTGTAGGATGTATGGCTGTTAAACTTTTCTCCAAGTTGGGCGCTGATGTAACTGCAATAACAGGTAAAAAAGAAGAAGTAGAATTTTTAAAATCTATTGGTGCAAAAAAAATAATATATAGGGATGATTTTCTTAATTCAGTCCGAAAACCAATGTGTAAAGGTCAGTGGGATATAGCAATAGACGTAGCCGGTGGGGATATACTATCTGGCCTAATATCAAGTATGACTTACGGTGGAGCAATAACATGTTGTGGGCTTGTTGCAAGTCCAAATTTTGATACTACAGTATTTCCTTTTATTCTCAGAGGAAATAGCCTAATAGGAATTGATTCAGGTGAGATACCTATCAAAGAAAAAACTAATATATGGGAGAAGTTTGCTAGTGATTGGAAGCTAGATGATTTAAGTAGATTACACAAAACTGTGGATATGTACGGTCTTATTGATGAAATAAAAAAAATATTAAAAGGAAAACAAGTAGGTAGAATTGTTCTCAAACATAGTTAAATCATTTCTTTGTTATATATTAGGATAAAATTGCATGAATGATGCATATATATTTGATGCCATACGTACCCCAAGAGGGAAAAAAAAGGACGGTGCGCTTAGTGAAATAACACCGACCGATATTTTAGCAAAATTATTAAGGTCTTTACAGCAAAAACACAATCTGGATACATCCAAGGTTGATGATGTTGTTATGGGATGTGTTACCCCAGTAGGTGAGCAGGGTGGTAATATTGCAAAAGCAGCGGTTCAGTATGCTGATTGGGATAATAATGTACCTGGCATGCAGGTGAATAGATTTTGTGCTTCAGGCTTAGAGACAATTAATATTGCTGCTATGAAAATAAGATCTGGATGGGAGAACCTCATTGTTGCCGGTGGCGTTGAGTTTATGTCACGAGTTCCTATGGGATCTGATGGTGGTTCCATGGCCTTTGAACCAAAAGTAAATCTTAAAACTCAGTTCATTCCACAGGGAATTGGTGCAGACCTAATAGCTACATTGGGCGGTCATAGTCGTGAAGATGTTGATAGCTTTGCTCTTGAATCTCAAATACGAGCTACTCATGCTTTGGAAAAAGGATTTTTTAAATCTATTATTCCTGTAACTGACCAAAATGGATTAGAGATTTTATCTCAAGATGAACACATTAGGCCAGATACAACCATGGAAGATCTTGGAAGATTGAAGCCTGCTTTTGATATGGTAGGTAATCTTGGATATGATGCGATCGCGATAGGAAAGTATACAAACGTTGAGAGTATTAACCATGTTCATACTGCGGGTAATTCTTCTGGTATTGTGGATGGAGCGGCAGCAGTTTTAATTGGTTCAGAGCAGAAAGGTAAAGAATTAGGAATTCCTCCGCGAGCAAAAATTGTATCAGCGGCAACGGTTTCTACAGACCCAACAATCATGCTAACTGGACCTGGCCCGGCATCAAAAAAGGTGTTAAAAAAAGCTGGTATGCTAATTGATGATATTGATCTTATTGAGGCCAACGAAGCTTTTGCTGCCGTTGTTTTACGTTTTATTGAGGATATGGGACTAGACTCAAATGAAAAAGTAAACGTAAATGGTGGCGCAATAGCAATGGGCCACCCGCTTGGCGCTACCGGCGCGATGCTGCTTGGTACAGCAATTGATGAGATGGAAAGAAGAGACCTTAACACTGCGCTTATTACTCTGTGTGTTGCTGGGGGAATGGGTATTGCTACAATCATAGAACGAGTTTAACCGATTAAATAAAATTTTATGGCTTTCAATTATATAAAAGATGAACAAAACATTGTAACAATAACAATGGATATGGGTGGAAGATCTACAAATGTTATAAATGAAAAGTTTTATCGGCTTTTTACTGAGACTATTGAGAAGTTAGAAAACGAAAAAGATTTAACTGGCGTGATTCTTACATCTGCTAAAAAGACTTTTTTAGCAGGTGGAGACATAGAGATGCTTTTTAAATTAGATGATCCAAAGTTAACATTTGATCTTATTAAAAAAGGCAAGGATAGACAAAGAAGATTAGAGCATTTAGGAAAGCCTATTGTTGCAGCAATAAATGGAACAGCCCTCGGTGGAGGTCTTGAGATTGCACTTTGTTGTAACTATAGAGTTGTACTTAATGATCCAAATATAAAGATCGGTTTTCCAGAGGTTACTCTAGGTATTATGCCAGGTTCCGGTGGTATCGTAAGATCCATTAGACTACTTGGTCTTGAGGCTGCTTTGCCTTTCTTGATGGAAGGAAAACAGGTCAATCCTGAGACTGCCAAAAAAGTAGGTTTTATTAATGATACTGCAGATAACCAAGAGGAATTGATTGCTAAAGCAAAAAAGTATATTCTTACAAACCCAGAAGTGTGTCAGCCTTGGGATAAAAAAGGGTACAAGATTCCAGGTGGAACTGCCCAACATCCCAAGATTGCTCAGATGCTTGCTATTTTACCAGCAATATTAAGGAAGAAAACTCAGGGTAATTATCCTGCACCAGAAGCGATTCTTTCTGCAGCAGTTGAAGGATCCTTGGTAGATTTTGAAACAGCGAGCAGAATAGAGTCTCGATATTTTGTGGAACTAGTTACTGGTAAAGTTGCGAAAAATATGATTAATGCCTTTTGGTTTCAGTTAAATAAAATTAATTCTGGTTCAAGCAGACCAAAAGATATTCCTAATATAGAAACAAATAAATTGGGCGTTTTGGGAGCTGGGCTTATGGGTCATGGCATTGCCTATGTAGCAGCGTTAAACGGGATTGAGGTTGTAATGATTGACGCAACCATAGAAAATGCTGAGAAAGGTTTAGATAAGATTAAAGCAATATTAGATATTGGAACCAGAATTGGCCTAATCTCAAAAAATAATAAGGTTGAAGTGTTAGAGCGAATTACTGCTACTGATGAATATGGTAAGCTAGACGGTTGTGATTTAATAATAGAGGCTGTATTTGAGGATAGAGATTTAAAAGGCAAGGTAACTGGTTTAGCTGAAAAGATAATGGACTCTGATGGTGTGTTTGCTTCGAATACATCAACAATACCAATTAGTAGGCTAGCAGAAAAATCAATCAGAGAAAAGCAATTTATTGGAATTCACTTTTTTTCTCCAGTTCATAAGATGAAGTTAGTGGAAATAATTAAAGGTGAAAAGACAAGCAAAGAGACATTAGCAAAAGCTTTCGATTTTGTTATAAAGATAAAAAAGATCCCGATCGTGGTTAATGACAGCCCTGGTTTTTATACATCTAGAGTATTTGAGAGATATACCTCTGAGGGAATGGCAATGCTAGAAGAAGGTAATTCGGCTGAGTCAATAGAATCTGCAGGTAAAAAAGCTGGTCATCCAGTTGGTCCATTGGCTGTGATTGATGAGATCAATATCGGGCTCGCTGCTCATATTAGAGACCAAAACAGAAAAGAACTTTCTAAAAACAATGAAAAACTTCCTAAGGGTAATTGGGATAAAGTTATAGATTTTATGACAGAGGATGCGAAGCGACTTGGAAGAGCTAATGGAGGTGGTTTTTATGAATATCCAGATAGTGGGAACAAATATTTGTGGCCTCAATTAAAAACATATTTTCCACTTTCCAAAAACCCATTATCTCAAGAGGAAATAATCGATCGACTTCGATTTATTCAGGCTGTTGAAACAATCCGTTGCTATGAAGAGGGTGTCTTAAATTCTGTGGCTGAAGCTAATATTGGAAGTATTTTTGGCTGGGGCTTTGCACCTTTTAAGGGCGGAACTCTTCAGTTTGTTAATGACTATGGCGTTAAACAATTTATAGATAAAACCAAAGAGCTGGCAGAAGAATATGGCGATCGATTTTTGCCTCCACAGTTGCTATTAGATATGGCAGTTCAAGGAAAAACATTTAGCTAAATAGGTAAACAATTTTTGATTTTGTTATGTTAAATCGTAATCTGATAGGAAAAACATATGAACCAGTTATCTTTAGGGTAATAGGTCAGAGACTCAAATTTTTTGCCAAAGCGACTGGACAAACAGATCCTATATATTTTGATCATGATATTGCTGTTACACAAGGACACAAGGGTATTGTTTGTCCACCAACATTTTTAATCGCTGTTGGAATGGAGCAAAAGAACCCTTTTCAGTTTCTTGAAGACCTAGAGATTAAAATTGAACGCATGCTACATGCTGGACAAGAATTTATTTATGAAGAAATAGTTTATGAAGGAGATAAGCTGAGAATGGAAGCTGAGATCATTGATATGTATGATAAAAAAGAAGGGCTATTGCAATTTTGCATCCTTGAATCAAAGTTTACAAACCAAAATAGTACACTCGTTGCCACTTTAAAAAACACCATAGTAGTGAGGTGAAAATTTATGAATTTTAATTTAGATAATCTGTCTGTTGGAGACAAAATCCCAGATTTAATGATCGGGCCAATAACAAGGTCTACATTGGCACTATATGCTGGTGCTTCTGGTGATCATAACCCTATACATATTGATCTTGATTTTGCCAAAAAGGTAGGAATGAAAGATGTATTTGCGCCTGGAATGCTTATTATGGCCTATCTAGGAAGATCTTTAACTAATATTATTCCACAATCTAATTTGAAAAATTTAAATACCAGGTTTTGTTCAATAACGAATATTGGTGACGAGCTAACCTGCAGTGGTCAGGTAAACAAGTTAGATAATCATAATTCTAAAACAATTATAGTTTTTGATCTAATAGTAGCAGATAAGGAAGGAGATATAAAAATTACTGGAACAGCAACCATTGAAAAATAGTTTTGCTACTATGGTAATTATAAATATGTTCAATGAGCTAATAAATAAGGTAAAAACTAGTGGATAAAAAAGTTAGAATAGGCTGTGCTTCTGCATTTTGGGGCGATACGGATACTGCAGCTCCTCAGTTAGTTCATTTCGGGAATATAGACTATTTAGTTTTTGATTATTTGGCAGAAGTAACTATGTCTATTCTAGCAGCTGCTAAACAAAAAAATAATAATCTTGGTTATGCTACTGATTTTATCAAACATATTGGCCCATTACTTGGTTCAATTAAAGAGAAAAATATTAAGGTAATTAGCAATGCAGGAGGAATGAATCTAAATGATTGTAGAGATTTGCTTATAGAAAAAGCTAAAGAACAGGATTTAGATTTTAGAGTCGCGATCGTTGAGGGAGATAATATTATCGATAAAGAAATAGATTTAAGGTCTATTCCTGTTAAAGAAATTGAGACAAATGGTATGCTCCCTGAAGGTGTTTTGAGTGTAAACGCCTACCTTGGTGCGCCGGCAATTAAAAAGGCTCTTGAGCTAGGAGCTGATATTATTATTACCGGAAGATGTGTTGACACTGCCGTTGTACTTGGACCGCTTATGCATGAGTTTGATTGGAGCGATACAGACTATGATTTGTTGGCCAGTGGAAGTCTAGCAGGTCATATTATTGAATGTGGTGCACAGTGTACTGGGGGTAACTTTACCGATTGGGAACTAATAAAAAGTTTTGAGAATATGGGATTCCCAATTGTTGAGGTACATTCAAACGGAGATTTTTCTGTTATTAAGCCAGATGATACAGGAGGATTAATTAATAGAGGTACTGTGTCGGAACAGTTCTTGTATGAGATTGGAGATCCAGGAGCATATTATTTACCAGATGTGGTCTGCGATTTTACCAATGTGACAATTGAAGAAAGGGGAAAGGATTGCGTTTTTGTTAGGGGGGCAAAAGGATTTTCACCTACTAATACGTATAAGGTGTCAGCTACTTATACTGATGGCTATAAAATTGTTGCTACTATTGTAATCGGAGGTCCAAAATCAGTCAAAAAAGCTAATGTTATCGGAGAGGCAATTTTAGAAAAAACACGTTTAATTTTTAATGAAAAAGGCTTCTCAGACTATACCGAAACAAATATTGGAGTTTTAGGATCTGAAGCTATTTATTGTAGAGATTCAGAAAATTATATAGACACCAGAGAGGTTGTGCTTAGACTAGTGGCTACCCATAAAAATAAATCTGCATTGGTTGTTCTATCTAGAGAGATAGCTCAGGCAGCAACAGGAATGGCTCCCGGTGTAATGAATTATTTAGGGGGTCGCCCTTCTATCTCTACTTCGGTCAAACTATTTTCCTTTTTATTATCAAAAGACTACTTTGATGTTAGTATTAACCTTGATGGTAATAAAATCCCAGTTAAAATTATTGACGATAACCAAGATCGATTATATTCAGGAGCAGATCACGCAGTATTAGGAAAAAGTTTGCCTGAGATAGCAGATAAAGAAACTATATTAATGAATCTAGCATACGTCAGAAGCGGCGACAAGGGTAACCACGCGAATATTGGTGTTATAGCAAGAGATCCTGCTTTTTTACCATATATTCGAAATAGTCTAACAATCGAACGCTTAAAAACTCATTTTTCACATGTTTTAAATGGCTCAATATATTGCTGGGAAGTACCAGGTATATTTGGAATTAATTTTTTACTCGAGAATAGTTTAGGTGGTGGAGGTATGGCTAGTCTAAATATTGATCCGCAGGGGAAGGCATATGCCCAACAAATTATAGACCTTACAATCCCAGTTCCTGAATCTATTTATGATAAAGTGCAAAAGAGATAAAGTTAAATTAATAATGATAAGGTAAATATTATGGCAACCTATAAAACGAAAATAGATATTGATACTGAAAATTATAAAAAAAACAAAAGTGAAATGATTTCACTTGTAAAGAAAATGGATGAGATAAAAGGTAGAGCAGAAAAAATATCAGAACGTAGAAGACCTAGGTTTATTGAAAGAGGGCAGTTGACGCCCAGAGAGAGATTATCTGCCTTGATAGACCAAGAAATGCCATTTGTTGAACTTTATAATATGATTAGCTATCTGGTTGATGATGAAAACCATGGTACAAGTATTCCTGGAGGGAGTATCATTGCTGGTATAGGATTTGTAAGTGGCGTAAGGTGCTTGGTCTTTGTTGATGATAGTGGTATAAATGCTGGAGCTTTGACAGCAAAGTCTATTGATAAGGCATTAGGATGTTTAGATATATCTATGAAACAAAAACTCCCTTTTATACATCTAGTTGAAAGTGCTGGAATAAATTTAATGAACTACACGGTTGAATTTTGGGCGAGAACAGGCGGAATGTTTAATGGCTTAGCTAAACTGAGTGCTGCTGGTATTCCAACCATCGCAGTATTGCATGGCCTATCAACCGCTGGCGGTGCATATCAACCAGGAATGAGTGATTATGTTGTTGGCGTAAAGAAAAATGGAATGGCAGCGCTAGCAGGGCCTGCTTTATTAAAAGCAGCCACAGGGCAGATAGCTGATAATGAAGAACTCGGTGGCAGTGAGATGCATGCTCGTGTTACTGGCTTGGTAGAATATCTTGCTGATGATGACAGCCAAGCCTTAGAGATAACTAGAGATATTGTTGAAAAACTTGATTGGAATTCAAAGTGTGAAAAACGAAGAGAGGTATCATTTAGTAAACCAATATATGATGCTAGTGAGATAGCTGGAGTTGTTCCTGTAGATTATAGAATACCTTACGAGGTTAGGGAAGTAATAGCTAGAATTGTTGATGGATCGGATTTTATTGATTTTAAACCAATGTATGGAGTCTCGACTGTTTGTGTGCAGGCAAAAATTCATGGTCAATCTTGTGGAATTATTGGGAATAATGGTCCGATTGATCCAAATGGAGCGACAAAAGCTGCTCAGTTTATTCAGCTTTGTGGGCAGTCAAAAATTCCTCTTATATTTTTTAGTAATACAACTGGGTTTATGGTTGGGAAACAATCTGAACAATTAGGAATAATCAAACACGGTTCCAAGATGATACAAGCTGTTTCAAACGTTGATGTTCCCAAAATTACTTTTTACATTGGTGCAAGTTTTGGTGCTGGAAACTATGCAATGTGCGGATACGCGTATGAGCCCGATTTCCTTTTTTCCTGGCCGAATTCTGTAACCGGTGTAATGGGTGGTGAGCAGGCAGCAAAGACAATGGAGCAGGTAATGGTTTCCTCTGCGAAGAGAAAAGGCATTAAATCAGATGAGGTAAAAATGAAAAAACAGGTCAAAGAGATTACAGAATACTATAACTCTCAGTCAGATGCTTTTTGCACATCCGGGAGAGGCCTTGATAATGGAATTATTGATCCTAGGGATACCAGAAAAATTTTAGGGTTTATATTGGAAACTTGTTGGGAAAAAAGTCACCGTAAGCTAGCGCCAAATACTTTTGGTGTTGCTAGGATGTAATAATCAAGAATATCTAATAACTATATAATGTAGATGAAAAAACTTCCAAATACAGAAAATTTAATACTAGAGTATTCTGATGGCTGGCTAGATGTATGGTTCAATAGTATTCAAAACCGAAATGCTTTAACAGAGAGTCTAATAACTGATCTTTTTAGTGTATTTAGTTCTCTCCATCATGATAGAGAGGTTCGGGGTATAACACTTCGAGGTAAGGGCAATATGTTTTGCGCTGGTGCTGACTTAAAAGGAATGAAAAAAATATCGGAAGCGGGATCTGCTGCAAAGGAGATAGCACTTGAAATGAGTATGGAATTTGGTAACCTATTTAAGGTTGTCAATCAGGCACCACAGATTATTGTTTCTTTAACAGAGGGGTTTGCCTTTGCAGGTGGACTTGGTCTTGCCTGCGCATCAGACATTATTGTTACTATGCCTGATACAAAATTTGCATTTACTGAAACGAGAATAGGTCTCACTCCTTCACAGATATCTCCATATGTGATAAGCCGCTTAGGATACGCGAATGCAAGGCAAATGATGTTGCTTGGTGCAAATATAGATGGCAAAGAGGCTAAAGCAATAGGATTAGCAGACTATATAGCAAATGATAATGATAATTTGGAATCAATTCTAGATGATATTAAGAGCCAGGTTTTTAAATGTTCACCTAATGCGATTGCAACTACAAAAAAAGTTATTAGGATTAATCAATATTTAGACCCAGAAAAAGCTGCAGATTTATTTAGCGATTGCATTGTTAGCGATGAGGGAAAGGAAGGTTTTAATTCATTTTTTGAAAAAAGAAAACCTTCCTGGGTACCTAATAAAAAAAGAAAAAAATAATATTGAGGAATAAAAATGCACTTTAATGAAGAGCAACAAGCACTATATAAAACTGTAAAAGAATTTGTAGAAAACGAGGTTCGACCTTTTGCAGAAGAGTGGGAAAAGAATGGTCTCTTTCCTGCACATGAGCTTTTCAAAAAAATGGGTAATCTTGATCTTTTAGGAATTACAAAAAATGTGGAATATGGTGGAATGGGACTTGATTATACATATGGGATTGTATTTGCAGAAGCATTGGGGCATGCAGAAGATAATGGTGTTGTCACTGCAATAGGTGTTCAAACAGATATGGCTACACCAGCACTACATAAATATGGAACAGATGAGTTAAAAAAAGAATTTCTAGTGCCAGCGGTAAAAGGTGATATTGTTACTTCAGTTGCTATAAGTGAGCCAGGGGGTGGATCAGATGTATCATCCTTAAAAACTAGTGCAGAAAAAAAAGGTGAAGATTATATAATTAACGGTCAAAAAATGTGGATCACAAACGCAACACAGGCGGATTATTTTTGCACGCTTGTAAATACAAGTGACGATAAGCCTCATATAAATAAGTCACTAATTATCATTCCATCAGATACTAAAGGTGTCAGCGTTGGAAATAAAATTGATAAACTTGGACTTAGAACATCGGACACGGCTCCAGTATTTTTTGATAATGTTTGTGTACCTCAACGATTCAGAATTGGGAATGAGGGAGAAGGTTTTACGATGCAAATGGAACAGTTTCAAGAAGAAAGACTTTTTATTTCGGCAAGTATTTTGGTTGCAATGGATAACTGTATAGATAAAACCATAGAATATTGTCAAGATCGTAATGCATTTGGCAAAAGGGTTATTGATAATCAGGCAATTCAATTTCGTCTTTCTGAATTAAAAACAGAGGTAGAAGCCGTTCGCTCTTTAGTCTATCGTGCTTGTCAAAATTATGTGGGTGGCGAAGATGTTACTCTTCTGGCATCAATGGCTAAGCTCAAAAGTTGTAGACTATTAAGAGAGGTTGCTGATACATGTGTTCAGTATTATGGTGGAATGGGATTTACCTGGGAAAATCAAGCTTCAAAATTGTATAGAGATGGCAGGCTGTATTCAATAGGTGGTGGTACAGACGAAATAATGTTGAGAATTATTTCAAAGTATTTAAATATGATTGGTAAAAAGTAATATTTTATTCTGATTTAACAGCTATAGAAATTTTTCTTCTTAAATATTTCCCCATAAAAAGGTCAAGAAAAGGAATTAGCCTCAATTTCCAAGGTATATATACTGTTTTTTTATTATTGATAATTGCCTGAATTATTTTATTGGTACAATCTTCAACATTAACAGAGTTTTTACTGTGGTTTCTTTTTGCATCTCCCATTTTTTTACCACCTGATCCAAACGCATTTGAACGCATATTAGTTCCTCTTATCCACCCAAGAAAAGCCTCTAAGAATTTTACTTTACCATCAAGTTCCATATCTAGAGTATCTAGAAAACCATGAAGCGCGTGTTTTGAAGCTGCATAACCAGAGTGATTTGTAAAGCCAACTATAGCTTGAGCAGTTGAACAGGTAACTACCATTCCTTTACTTGAAATCAGATGAGGGAGTGCAGCGTATATACAATGTACAGCGCCAGTATAATTGGTATCCATTAGGTCTTTAAAGAATGATATATCTGAGATTTCTTCAAAAGGAGTCCACATACTTACGCCTGCTCCAAGCAATAATAAATCAATTTTACCATATTGATTTATTGTTTCATCAATCAAGTTTTTACATTCGATATTTTTTGTGATATCTGTTTTTATACCTATTGCTTGACCACCACTTTTTTCAATTTCATTTATAATTGATTCAAGTTTAGAGTTTCTTCTAGCGGCTAAAACAACTGAGGCACCCTTAGAGGCTAGATTTATTGATAGAGACTTGCCGATACCTGAAGATGCTCCGGTGATGACGCATACTTTTCCTGATAGATTCAAAGGATAGGCCTTATTATTCAGAGACTATATTATTATTGATACCAAAAATATTTTTCGGGTCTTGAGACTTTTTAATACTTTTTATCATTTGTATACTACCATCGGAGATTGTCTCAGGCATAAAATCTTTTCTTAGTTTTCCAACTCCATGATGGTGTGAAATAGATCCTCCATTTTTTATAAAACATTTTCTTAGGGCATGCTCTATATCACTAAAAACCTTTTCAGGATTTTTAATTCCTCTTACGTTAATCCCCATAGTGTTATACATGCAAACCCCTGTGTGATATATTTTTGAAACTCTGGAACAGAAAAATGGTTTTCCAGGAAGGTTATGTTTCTTATGCAATTCAATTAGGAGTTTATTCGCCTCATCTTTGACTTGATTAACTTTTGACCATGGGACCGCTGTTTCCAACGTCTCTCCTAGTATACCTTGAGGAACAAAGAACTCTCTGATATATGCTATTACCATTGTGATATTATATCCTACTTTACCCTCTTTGCTTCCACCAACGAGTCCATTATATTTTTTAGCTAGTTTTTTTATATTATTTCTTTGGTATTTCACTTCTGATTTAGAGCCCTCGAGTTTAAACACGGCTGCCACAAATTTATTAGAATCAAAGTTTTTTAGACTGAAAATCAATTTTTGTATTTTACTCAAGAATATAGAAAAATTATTTTTTTCTGGTTTTAGCGCACTACCAAATTGGAAGTGTAAGCTATCAAGCATTCGTGCGCTAGCTGGGACTGAACTTAAATGAGCCAGTTCATACATAAACTTTATCCCGGTATCCCAATCTTTTAAAACCACAGACTCATAATCAGAACACTCTGGGAGTTTATGGATCCTAAGCGTGGATTTAGTAATGATTCCTAGATTGCCTTCAGAACCAAACAAAAGGTTCTGAGTTTTGATTCCTATAGACGATCTCACAAGAGGTTCAATCTGATTAATAGTTCCATTCGGAGTGACCATTGTAATATTCTGTACAATATCTTCTATGTTTCCATAACGATTTTTTTTCATTCCTGCAGCATTAGTCGATATCCAACCTCCGACAGTTGATAGTTCTATACTGTCAGGCTCGTGTCCAGCGGTATATCCTTTTTGATAAAGCTGATCTTCAAGTTCACTTCCAGTAATACCTGATTGCACTGTCACCAATAAATTTTCTTCATCAATTGATTCAATCTTATTCATTCTTCTCGTATCAACAGAAATAATCATTCTCTCTTCTTCATTTGGAAGCTGTAATGCATTGGTGACGTTTGTTCCTCCTCCAAAAGGTACTAGACAGACATCATGTTTTTTTGCTAGAGCAATTAGCTTAATAACATCATTTTCGGACTCTATATAGAATACTAGGTCTGCAAACTTTTCAAGTTTATCATATAAAACTTTAAATACTTCATCTGGTGAATTCTGACCATGACTATGAAGAATACGCTCACTATCGTTAAATGAATATTGATCACTGTTAAATGTAGATTCAAGATCATCTAAGAATTGTTGATTAATATTACATTGAGCAACATACTTTTGGTCTATCTCTTTAAAATAAGGATCTACTTTAATATTCGTATCCAATACTTTTGCTACAAAGGGGATTAAATAAGGTAGTTTTTCTCCTGATATACCCTCATATCTGCTTCCGGTAAATGTCACAGATCCATCATCATTTATTTTGAAAGATGAATCCTTAAATCCCCATTTATGGCCCCAGAGGAGATCATTTACACCAAAAAATTTCTCTTCCTTACTATTACTCATTTAGGTCTTTAATCTTATTTTTTATTCTATTTTCTAATTCTTTTGTCATTTGTTCTGCCGCTTCAAATAAATCTCTTTTATTTCCATCATTATTATTAATAAATGATTTTGGATACAGAGGCTCTAGAATGTAAACATGAATTTTGCCAGGTCTAAAAAATATTTTTCCTTTTGGCCAAGACCTTCCTGAGCCAGTAATTACTGCAGGAAGTATTGGTTTGTTAACACCAATAGCAAGTCTAGCGGGACCTTTCCTGAATCTTTTCATTATATCCGGCTCGCCTCTGGTTCCCTCTGGAAAGATAATGATGCAACGCTTGTCGATTTTCATAAAACCATTCGAAAGTTGGAGAGTCTCTTCAAATGAAATATCCTTTCCAGAATCTGATTTACGCCCGAGCGGTATTAAGTTCATAACAGGCTTCATAATGTTTCTTCTAAGTATACTATCAAACCAATAATCTTTAGCAGCAAGCATACCAATATTATTGAAATTCTTTTTAGCTGATAAAGATAGAGCTATGACGTCTAAATGAGCATTATGATTACTGCAAAAAATAAATGACTCATCCGGTATATTATTTTTACCTGAAACTTTTAAGGGAGTGTACCATGAAAAAATAAACCTAGCCCAATTATATAATAACGTTTTTCCAATACGATGATAAAAAGGCTGACGCTTTAATAAATGAGAATACTTGGGGTTATCAAGTACATTCATAATACGTGTTTTGTTTTACTTTCTACCTTATTTCTTATGGGCACTGGGCCATGTATGAGAGGCAATA
>CAZYDX010000037.1:0-19433 GCA_964646455.1 uncultured bacterium
GAATTAGATACTAATAAAATAAATAATATAGTTATTTAATATTCTTATCAAAAACCTTTTGCAATTCAACTTTAAATAAGAGTACACTATTTGCGGGAATATTATTATTTGCTCTTCCACCATAAGCTAATCTAGGGTGAATAAAAAATTCATACTCAGAGCCTTCCTTCATTAGCTGAAGACCTTCAGTCCACCCTTTTATAACCCTATCTAACCTTGTCACGTATGGCTGACCTTTTTCATAAGAACTATCAAAAATAGTTCCATCCGTTAGTTTTCCTTCATAATGTACACGAACCTGATCCATTGCTGAATCAGGAGATTTTCCAGTTCCTTCTTTAATAATCTTATACTGTAAACCCGAATTAGTTTCTATTACCCCAGGGTTTTCCGATTTATTTTTATTCAAATAATTATCCGCTGCGGCCAATGATTTTTGTGATTCAATCTGCTGACGGTCTCTCATTCTTTTTTGCAAAGATTTAAACAAACTCTTTCTATCTTGCATCGTTAAAAGATGGTCCTTTTTTTCATACCCATTTTTTAAACCAGTTATAAATGCATCATAGTCAATATCTACATTTTGTTTTATTAGGTTATCTCCAATATCTGCCCCTATAGAATAGCTCATAGAATCTTTACTATTTGAGAAACCTATAACCTGATTATGTGTATGTAGGGATTCAGACCGGCATGAAATCATCATAGTTAATGTTATTATGCTCATCATAATTGTACACAATAATTTTATATTTAAATATTTATCCATAAGGGCATTCCGATTTTATTGGTTAAAAAATAATTAAATTATCAGGAGTATTTGTTCTTTAGTTATTATTGTTCAGGATTAATAACACCAATCCTGAAACAATAACAATGATAGCTACCCAATCAATCACACTTAGGCTAGAAAACAGAGCGATAATTAAACGTAAAACTAATATCGCACTCCCCCCTAGGATAAGTATCCAAGGAAGTTTTTCGTTATTTTGGTTCATTTATTTGTTGTATCAATGATTATAAGATAATTTCATATTATCTCAACTTACAAGTATAAATTAATTACAATAATTTATAGTATGATGGAAAATAAAAATTTCATTACCACAGATTTTTCAATTCAAACTTTCAAAGGTGGATTTGATGATAATCTTTCGTACTTAGTTACATGTATGCGTAAAGGGATAGAGATCATCATTGATGCTTCTTTAAAATTAGACAGATTAAAACCATTCTTCAAATCTAATCCCGCCATGATTTTGATCACACACACTCATAGAGATCATGTTGAATATATTAGCAGTTATCTAAAATGTTTCCCTGACATAAAAATATTAGGACACCCTGATTCAGAAAATAATTTTGACAACAATAATTTCATCCCTATTTCCGATAACTCAATTTTAGAAGTCGGAAATATGAGAATAAAAACAATATACACACCCGGGCATTATTTTGATTCAATATGTTATTTGATGGAAAATGTAATTTTTACCGGGGACACAATATTCGTAGGCAGAACAGGAAGGGCAATCAGCAATAAAAGCGACATAAACGACCTATATGATTCTGTATACAAAAGGATACTTACCCTTCCACAAAATACATATATTTATCCAGGACATGATTATGGGGTAAAACCTTCTCTTACCATAGAAGAGAATATAAAAATCAGTGAATTATTACAGGCAAAGGGGAAGTTAGACTTTATTGATAAAATGGCTAGTTATGAAAACAATAGGGAAATAGGTAGATAATGAAAATTAGTCCGTACGAACATTAATCGCTTTATCTCCTTTCATATCATAGTCCACATCAAAGGAGACCCTTTGACCTGCCCTCAGTCCTCTTTCTTTAAGATACTCTCTTAGTCCACTAACATGGACAAAATAATCTTCACCATCTAGGCCAGTAATAAAACCAAAACCTTTTAGACGATCATATTCTTTTACAACACCTTTTATCATTTTTTTTCTTCAGAATCAAAATCTAAAGAGGCAGAGTTTACACAATATCTTAGCCCGGTTGGTTTAGGGCCATCATTAAAGACATGACCCAAATGTCCTCCACAGTTTTCACAAGTAATTTCTATTCTGGTCATGCCAAAACTATTATCTCTAGATTCTTCTATCCTACCAGGTAGGGACTCATAAAATGCAGGCCAGCCGCATCCGGAGTCATATTTAGTATCTGAAACAAAAAGTTCCGTTTCACATCCTGCACATTTATAAATACCCTCTTCATAAAATTTATCATATTCACCTGTGAAGGGCCTCTCTGTTCCTTTTTCTCTTAAAATATGGTACTCTTCAGGAGACAATTTTTCTTGCCACTCTTTATCAGTTAGTTTAATACCTTTTTGGTTTTTAGTTGGCATATCATACTCCTCAAGTCTTATATCAAGAATTTCAATCAATTTATGAAAATCAGTTAAGTTATTTATCTCACTAGCACCTATTAATTCTACTAATTCTGTATTATTTCGTAAGTAAATTGCGGGCAATTTTACATTTTCCAGATTATTATAGGAAAGTTCATCCTTATATGTAAAGGTCGATTTAAAAGGCAATGATTGAATATAATCAGACCACTTTTTTTCTATTTTAAAAGTACTATAAGTGATATAACAAAGATTACACTCATAAGTCTGCGGACTAATTATTTTATGCGCAAAATCTACCAATTCATTAACAAGACCACTTTTTGCATTATAAATAAATATTAATTCTTTATCATTTACATCTTTACCCATAAGATTAGTTGATAATAATAAAATTGATATACTTAATACTTTTAACATTTATTTATAATAATTAATTGTAGAAGAAATTATTATTCCAATACCTAAAAACAACATCGGCCCAGCAATTTCATCAGGCATTTTAAAAACTGAATATAAACCAAACACTAAACCGGAAATAACAAACATCCAAAATAACATAACTAGGAAAATCCAAAAAGTAATCTTCATTTTTTTAATTAAATCGACTTAAAAGAAAATATGACTAATAAACTTCTTATAAATGAGTATACCATATTGCCAAATAATAATATGTTAAAAAACATAAAGTTAAAATAATAAAAACACGAATAATATATTTCTTCATTTAATTGCCCAGTAGAGTACGGTTCCAATAAAAAAAACCAAAATATGCTAATAATAACCCAGATAATGCATCAGCAATAAAATGTTGTTTTGCTAGAAAGGTAGATATAAAAACTAAAAAAGCACAAACTAAAAATACTATTCTATATCTTGGCCTATACGTCCCAAGGACTAATGCCGTAAATAAACTAATTGTGACATGTACGGAAGGAAGACCATTCTGTTTTAACCATGCAATCTCAATCGCACTATATAAAAATGATAGCGGGTTTTGAGTAACACTACTCATGACTGGTTCACATGAAATTGGCCAGATAATAAAAACAGTATATGATATTCCTAATAAAATTAAAGATACATGTACAAAATGATTTAACAACGTTTTATCTTTAACAATTAAAGGTATAACTAGAGCAATATAGTACAAATAGTATGGAACTATCATCCACCATACAAATGGAATTAAATTATCGAAATCTAAAAAAAATTGAGGAGCATCTATAGGACTTCTAATAAAAGGTATTAAAAAATAAAAGGAAGATACTATCCAAAAAGGTAGGATGGATCTAATACGATCAATAAGAATCATTTTCGATCAAATAGAAAAAAGAAAGAAGGTCAAAAATACTTAAGCTATAATCAAAATCCATATCACCTGTCCAATGATCTGAAATATGAAATTCTATATACTCCAATAGATTATCTATTAATAAATCTTGGTCATTGATATTGAGATAACCGTCAAGATTTACATCGCCTTTGACATTTACTATCTGATAGGATACAATAGTATCAAGTGCTTTTAATAAGCACAACGGTGCCGCGTCTTCATGTCCACCAATAGACACTGGCATCTCAATCAAGCGTACAGATTCAGCACCATTATCGATAAAGGTATTATACGCTACTTGGGCATTTGCAATTGGAACAATATCATCTGCAATAGCATGTATTAGATAAGTAGGAGTAACCGGTGTCCAATCTAATAGTGTATTCTCTTCAAGAGTTTGTCTAAATAAATTCTCACCATTAGAACTGAAGTCATCTATTACATCTGGCAATAGTATCTCTATAGGACTATCTGGCATCATAGAATTAATAAAGCTCCCAGAGTGAGTTCCATCAAATAAACTGGATAGTGTATCAGCCCAAAATGGTAAAAAATATTGATCTAAATTTTGCAAAGTATCATAATAATGGAGATGATTAAAAAGCACATTTGCTACATAATATGGCTGCGGATAGAAATTAATCGATAAATAAAAATCTACCATGGTTCCAGAAAGATCATAAGGACCAGCCATGGGGAATGTGGCCGTTAAATTAAATTCATCTGACATAGATTGTTCAATATCCCTTTGGGCCGCCATTGTCGCATATCCTCCTTCAGAATAACCAAATAAGTATAACTGGTTATTATACATGAATGAGTTATTAATATTCAAATCTGTTGATAATTCTTTAACAGCGCGGATCATATTAGTAATTGCAGGGGTATAAGTATCAGCAATAATATAAGGATGATATCCTTCAGAACTTCCGAGACCTGAATAGTCTGGTAATATAATAATAAATCCAGAAGAGGCCATTGCTATAGAAATGATTGATACCTCTTGGTTACTTAAGTTCAATCCAGTTACAGATGGCACATTACTATCCTCTATAGTAGTACCATGCTGATAGCTTGCAATGGGAAAACTTTTTGTAGGAGCCAATGGAAAAGAAACCAATCCTGATAACGTATCACTCATACCTTGCGAGTCAATTATCTCATACTCAATGCTATACATTGACATATCATATAATGACACAGGCGCATTATTGCCAAGAGCTAAATCTAATAGCTGCTGGATATCTGCATTACTAGCTGTTATTTTATGGTCATAGCTTATTAGAGACCCGGGCTGGGAATATAGATAATAGAGTAATTGGATTAAAATGGTTATTAGATACTTATAATACTTCAAATTTAATCAGTTATTTATTATTAAGAGGAAAAATTAAATGTATTATAGAAAACTATATTTGGAAATAATTACTGCTAATTATCAAAATAATCATAGTGTTTACCATCTGTCTGAATACCGTTTGAATATTTTTCTTCTTTTTCTAGCCTTCCATTATCAAACCAGTAGATCCACTTACCATGTTTGTCACCATTTTTGTATGATTCTTCCCTTTGCTTCTGACCATTTTCATACCACAAAATAAGTTTTCCATTTTTACTATCTCGGATATAATTCTCAACACGTTTTTTTTTCCCATTAGGATGATAGTATGTCCACTTACCATTTTTTTTGCCTAGCTTAAAACTACCCTCTTTTATTTTTCTACCACTTGTACTCCACCAGACCCATAAACCATCTTTCTCATCCTCCTTAAAACTTTTTATTATAGATTTATTTCCATTTTTATCCCACAATGTTGACTTTCCATAGAGTTCACCATTCTTCCATTGACTTTCTTTAATTTTTCCACCTCTATCATTATAGCTTATCCAGATTCCATGCTTCTGGCCAGCTTTATAGTTGCCTTCTCTAGTCTTTTTACCTTTATCACTCCACCACGTCCACAAACCATTTTCAATATTTCTTTTCCAGCTTTCTTCGCGCTCTTTTTTACTAGTATTAGAGAAGAAATATGTAGATTTTCCATCTTTACTATTATTCTGGTACGAGATGACACTCTCTTTCCTACCTTTTTCTGTATAATAATTCCACTTACCTACTTTTTTACCCTTTTTATAGAACTCTTCTTTTTCTTTCTTCCCATTATAATACCATGTTGTCCATTTACCATCTCGTTGTTCTTTTAAATGAAACTCTTCTCTTTCTTTTTTACCATTTTCATAGTAATATATTTTAGCACCAGTGTTTTTCCCTTTCTGATACTTCTCCAGTTTTAACTTATTACCATTATCATCGTAGTATACCCAATTACCATCTTTATCTCCTTGGAAATATGACTCTTCTCTATCTGTTTCCCCATTTTCTTTCCAATATGTCCATTCACCATGCTTTTTCCCATTTCGGAATACACCGGTCAACTTTCTACCTTTATTCCTGTAATTATCGAAAACTCTTCCCGTGTATGGTTTTTTTTGTCCTGAAGCATACATAATCCCTTTTTTATCAACTAATTTATTCCACATTATCCTCTGCTGCTGAGCACAAACCAATACTGAAAAGCAAGCTAGAATGAAAATAGACTTGATTATATTTTTTTTCATTTTGATATCCTTTTATTAATAGGGATTATGCTTTTATAAAGTCCATTATATCAGCATTATTGTAATAATAAAATTTATATGTGCCCATTGTAGTCAGAATTATTTGGTGATTTTTTTTCAAATTACTATTTGATGCTATTTCTTCTCCAAATTCCCATAAAAGAGATCCTCTGGGATAGTTTAAATCATCATCTTCGGTTATTTCAGGATATTGCATATATTCTAACTGTTTATCTGAGAAAAATTCTAATGAGCCTTGTTCAAAAAATTTTGGCCATAGTCCTGCAATCATTCTTGCTTGACCTATAAATATTCTATGGATGATCGCTTTGCGACCCTCTAAATTATTTTTTAATAATAGTCTATCTATTAAATGTATCTGTTGGGCTGTAGAAATCAGTATTAACCTTAAATGCTGCTGATATGTTAACTGATAGTTTTTTACAATATGCCCAGAGAAAACTGTCCCCACCGTTGAGATCTGATAGGTTAAAGCATTCGCTCTATCGTCAATACTGGATTTTATTTTAAATAATTCCATATGCAGAGTTTGTTTACCCTGACTAAATATACATAAAAATAATTTTATTTTTAAATTTGATCATGATAATAAATCCAATATGAGATTATTCATTCTTGATGTAGTCGTTCATTTATCATTAAACCATTTTTATAGAATCTTTCCTTTGTTTTTATACCATCATAAGACCATGTCAGCCATACTCCATCAAGCCGCCCAGCTTTAAAAGTAATCATTTTACTTTTATTACCATTATTATGCCACCAAGTCTTCCGACTATTTAAACCATCTGCATCATACTCTACCTTATAACTAACCTGACCATTTTTATAATAAGATGTACTTGCCTTGAGAATTAGTTTGGTTGACGTTTCTTTATAAGTAAAAATTTTCTTTGGCATTCTGTTATCATAATAATCTTGGACTAGCCTTAGGCTATTGCCTTGCAAAACAGTAAATAAAAGAACAAGTGTGATTTTTTTCATTATTGACCTCTCAATATTTTCTTGAATTTAGTTTATGAAAATTCTGGTTTTGGTAATTCTATTTTTTTATTAATCGATTTTTTTAAAACTGGATTAAATAGACCGAGTTTTATAGCGCCTGTCCAAGTAACTCCCAATTCAATTCTTTTCTGCATCCATTGTTTTTGTTTTATTTTAATAAACATATCTCTATTAAATAATAAATATCATAATAAAAAACCCCCAGCTGTTAGGCTAGGGGTCTAAATAATTTCTATATTATTATATTATTACTACTCTATACGTATATAGCCAGCCTTAGGATGCCAGGTAAAGATTTTTGACTCTCCAAAAAACTTAAGCTTTGATATTACAAACTCATAGGTATTGGGTTTTCCCTTTCCGACAGCATAGGAGACACTCCTTGTTGAAGCGAAACCAGTCTCTAAGGATGCCTCGTATCCTGCTGTAAGGATAACTCTCTTCTCATCTAAAAGTTTTCTAGCTGAATTTCTTTCTAAGAGGAAACCTTCTAAATAGTCCAGAGGTTTATTTGTTAGATTCGTCAATTGAACATTTACAACGATTCTCTTTTCATCTACATATCTTGGTGTCACTGTAATCTCAAATGGTCTGCCTTCTTGAGAGAAGACATACCCAATTAATACAATGACCGCAATTAATTGTCTACGCATGCTCAATATTATTAGAAATTTTTGAAAGTCAAAAGCGAAAGATTCATTTAGAATAATAATTTATTTTAACGATTTTTACTCTTCTTCATCGATATTAAGATCATTAGAGTATGAAGATCCTAAAAATAGATTATCATATAAATAGTAGCCTAAGACCGAGAGCAAAAACCCCATGCTATAAGTCTAATATCCATTTTACCTTTTTATAATTATAATAAACTATTTAATACTTTATTAATTATCTGAACATCTGATTCAAAAGAATCTTCACTTAAAGGCCCAAAAGAAAATCGGAAAAATTGTTTAAGAGATGATTTGTCGGTCAACCTTCTCATATCACAGTCAGTACCTTTTAAAATTGCAGCACCATATTTAAACAATTCTTCGTTAAACCGATTCGAGTCTAAATTACCTGGAAGTTTGCACCAGTGATAAAATCCGCCCTCGCCAGAGAACAACTCTAAGCTCATCTTTTTAAATACTTTACCATATCTATTCCTCTGTCGAGCATAATAATTTGGAATAGCTTTCATAGCAAGGTCTGTTCTATTTCTACCAAATAATTTTTTAGCAAATATCTGTGAAGGCCTTGATACACCTCCCATGCCAAATGAAGAAAAATTGCCTAATGTTTTTATATGTTCATGAGATGCAATAATCCACCCAACTCGTATTCCTGGCGCCTGGAAACCTTTCGTAGCAGCCCCAGCAATAAATAAATTTGATTCATTAATATTTTTAATGTATTTGGCCGCGCTAATCGGTGGATTATGAAATAGTTCATAGGCCTCATCAATAAGTAACCCACTATCACCATAAGCAAGCTCACTAACTAAATTTTTTAATTCATCACAAGACCTTGTAATTCCTGTAGGGTTACAAGGGTTACTAAGTAAAATTAAATTACGGGTGGAATTATTATTACCTTTGTAATCACTTACAGATGGACGGAAACCATTCTCAACACAACTCTCTATTATTGTATACTTACACTTTATTAGTTCAAGCATATCAAAATAAGGAGTGTATTCAGTAGATGCAATACGAATTTGAATATCATCATATAGTAACGTTAGTATTGCTAATAACCCAGGCCGGCCGCCTGCAAATACCATTACATTTTCAAAATCAATACCAGCATCATAGTAATGGTTGTAATAGTCTGCGATTGTTTTTCTTAAAGAGGGCAACCCCCATGCTTTAGGATATTTTAAATCATCCGAATTAATCTCTACAGTTTCCGGCATTTTAGGCCCACCAGGGATTTGAGTTGTTAGTGGATATCCTTGGCTCCAAGGGTGAGTACCTGAACTTCCCATATATTTGCCATATGAATTCTGAAATGCGTACAGAGTTTCATAAATCCCCATCGGCGGTATAGGGTTGATAAAACTGTTTTTTGTCATATGATTAATTTACTGATTTACTGATTTATAATTATCAGTCAATCAAGTTTCCAAATAATTTGTTATTAACTTTAGAGTTTTCATAAATATCTTCTGATCTTTTTGTTCCGCCTTGATACCAATACTCCCATTTCCCTGTTTTTATTCCATTTTTATATAGCCCATTAACTCTTATCTGTCCATTCTTGTACCATTCCCTGTACTTTCCATCTAAAATATTATTACTCCAGTGAGTCTCTTTCTCCTTGCCTCCTTTAACATACCAGATTGTCCACTTACCATCTTTTTTATCTTTTTTATATACACCACTTAAACGACTTGTTCCATCTGAATAATAATATATCCATTTACTATTTTTCTTATTAAAGTAGTATGAAGATACTAGCCTTTTATTACCATTAGCATACCAATATATCCACTCACCATGTCTTTTCCCATTAACATAACTTTTTTTTGATTTTAATTTTCCATCAGCATACCACTCAGTTCTCTCACCATCTTCAATCGTAACAATTGATCTATTTTTTTTACGTTTTTTTGAAGGATGTATGATTTTTCCTATTTTTTTGTCATAGTCCCAGTTTATTTCAAGCTGAGCCTGTAATGTTGAATCCCACATTGTCCATTTTCCATTTTTCATATTATTTTCGTATTTGCCAGTGCTGTCTATATAACCTTCTTTATTCCACCAAGTCCATACGCCATTTTTTTTACCATTGTCCCAGTTTTCAGTAATTTGAATTTGTCCATCAATATACCATGTTGTATAAGAAGTATTATTGTTTCTCGAAGTGTAACCAGCGGCATTTTTCCAAATCCACTCATACCAATGAATCCACTGTCCATTTAAATATCCATCTTCATAACTGCCTTTAGATTTTTTATTCCCATCATCATACCAAAATATCCAATCATCCTGCTTACTATTTTCAACATATTTACCTTCTGATTTCTTTTCGCCATTCTCATACCATTCAATCCATAAACCATTTTTTTGACCATCTACATATGTACCCTTTTCCTTCTTTTGACCATTTAGATACCACTTCGTCCAGAGGCCTGTTTTATTATATACTGATATATTATTCTCAGCTGATTGTTTTATCACTAGTAAATCTTTTATCACTGAACCTTTTTCTTTTTGTTGTCCATTAGAAAACCATTCCTCAGCCAAACCACTTGGTACACCATCACTATAATTTAATTTTTTTTCAATTTGTCCATTTCGAAAATATTCATACCATGTCTCATGCTTTCTCCCAAAAAGATACTTCCCTTTTGACTTCGCCTGAGAATTTTCATACCATTCTCTTGAATAACCGTGTAGGTCACCATTCTTCCATACGCTTGTTTTCATTTTTTGGCCGCTGGAGAACCACTCTTTTGATGATCCATGCTTTAAACCATCCTTAATTCTTATTTCGACTTTATTATTACCATTCTCCCACTTATCTATAATTCTTCCATTAAATTTTTCATTCGTATCCGTCCTATATATAAAACCTCTTTTAGTAGCAATGCTATCAGAAGACAAAACTGATTTTAGTTTTTTTATTTTCTTCTTTTCTGTTTTTATGATAGTCTTACTATCCATCTTGATTTTTGATTTAATGGAGTCTGCATTCTCAAATTTTGAAAGATTTTCTTCCTTTGGCTTGGGATATAATACTTTAGGTTTTAAAGCAATTGAATCCTCTATTTCAACTGCATTTGATACCTTGTTTGGTATTTCACGTTTTTCTTTTACAGTGATATCTTTTGTATTCTTCTTAAATAATGGATTTTCATTTTCTATAAATATTCTACCAAACTGTTTTTGACCAAGTAATATAGCATGCAATATCAGAATACAAATTAAACGTGATAAGATATAATTTTTTTTCATATTAATTAAGATCTGTTAATAGAATATTAAAATCTAACTATATTAATTATAAACAAAATTATTAGAAAAAAATCTCTTCACTCATTAATGATTTTCAGGTGATAATTTCCTCTTTTCCATAAAATGAGTGTATATATCCTTAATAAACCACTGAAAAAAATAATGAATAGAATTATTATTGATAGATCAAAAATAATAATATGACCCATATGCTGATATAATAAGCATAAAGTCATCCCTAATGCTATACCAAACATCATCGTTATAAAATGTGATAGTTGAGTTAAAGCTTTTAATGACATCTTAACCTCTCCAATTAGATAAATGGTTAGAATACATACAGCCTTAAAATACAAAACCCTACGAATGTAGGGTCTTATAAAATTATATGACCAAGAATTATCCTATTTATATTCTGCTAGGAGTATCTTGATAGTATTATCACCAATATTCTTTACCTGATGCCTCTGTCCTTCTTTAGCAAAAAATGAGACGCCACTTGGAACTTCTCGTTCATTTACAGTACCATCTGGAAGGGTAACCCGCGCCTTCCCACCTTGAAGAATGTAGGCAGTCATTGGGCTATGATCATGCATGTTATCGCCTTGTCCAGGCTCAAATGTGACCTCTAAAACTTTTACATCATCATTATCTAGTAATACTTTATAAATATCTGGAGACACCACTTCTGGCAATAAATAATCTTTATTATTCGTTGAGATTTTCGACCGAATTTTTTTATGCTCTACCAAAATTATCTTTATTGTATTTTTGCCAATATTTTTTACTTGGTGTCTTACTTTATCCGTATTATGTCCTGTAAAACCAGTCGGTATTTCCCTCTCATTAATTGTCCCATCTGGCAAAGTAACCTGAGCCTTACCACCTTCAACAAGGTAAAAAGTGACAGGGTTATGATCATGCATATTGTCACTTTGCCCAGGCCCAAAAATAACTTCTAAAACTTTTACATCATCATTATCTAGTAATACTTTATAAATATCTGGAGACACCACTTCTGGCAATAGCATATCTGATGAACTGGAACATGAAATAAATAGAAATAATAAAGTCGAAATTAATAATCTTATCATTTGCTTAACCTTTTGTTGATTTCCTTCTATTATTGTCAATTTAATTTAAAGGTAATCATATACCAAATTCATCTTTAATTAGTTCTACCCAGATAATCAAACTCTCTTCTGTTAACTGTTCTTCATTATCTAAACCAAGACCTAGAAAATCATCTCCATCTTGAGCTAGAGAAAGGATCTCAATAAATGCTAAAATATTTTTGCAGCCTTAGAATACAGACGGTATTCATAATAATCATTCTCATCCAGAATAACATTTGCTGTGTCAAGCTCAATACCTTTTTCAGCTGCTAAATGTACTTTCCAATTTTTTGCTTGTTTCTCAGATAGCACTAATTTTGAAAATTTACCTTCAGCGATTACATTTTTCCCTTTTGATGATAGTGGAAAAACTATAGATCCATCTGCAACTTTAATCCTGATAGACTCTTTTGAATAATTACCCATGACCTGTATCCAACATCCACGTTTTGGACAGACATCAGATATCACTCCATTAATTAAAACAGAATTTCCTATATTTTTCCCAGGCGCAGATAATAATTCCTCAACACTATAAACAGGCCTCTCAGACAAAACCTCGCCATAAGCACCAATTGGATTTTTCTTATTTAGCCGGTCTTTTTCAGAAATCTCATTAATGCACCCAAAGGAACCCAAAATTATAACTAATAAAACAATTCTATAAAGCATCTATAAATCTACCTATCACTTTAGCTAAAAAAACAATTAGTATTTTGAAATATTATGCTTGGAAATTTTTATTGGAGCATCACAGATATCGAATCGAAACTTGCATCAGTTTCAAGAGGATCAATATCTAAAATATGAGCAATAAGCTCATAAATATGGATATTCGTAATCGAGTTTATGGAGACGCCATTCTTTAATGCTGGACCATGTGCAATAAGAACTCCATGCATCGACTTATTAATTGGGTCATATCCATGTCCACCTCCTGTAAACTTAGTTGGTCGATCATTAAAATAATCATGGTCAGTAATGGACCAACCATCATCTGCTATACAAATAATTGGAGGAATTCTATAATGGTTTTTAAAGTGCAATCGCTCAGGTATATTTTCTTTTTTATAGACAGACATTTGAGGATGTACACCGTTTAGTGAATTAAAAATAGCATCTACCAAGTCATCTTCTGGTAGTATCATGGTGACTGGTGACCAATTTATGACCCTTACACTATCAATATTAATATAGTCATCTAGAAAAATGATTCTTTCTCGGCTATGAGATGACATACCATGGTCTGAGGTAATAATAATGTTAACATCATCTAGAATATTTCTATCTATTAAGCCATTAATTAAAAGGCCTAGATTATCATCTAACTCTTTTATTATTGTACTCATCTCAATCGCGTCTGGTCCATATGCATGGCCCCAGCTATCTGCATCACTAAAATATAAAGTCATAAAAACAGGTCGATTATTTTTTGGCAAATCAATCCAATCGAGTATCTTTTGAACACGATCCTCATTTGAAATACTACCATCATACACGCCAAAATATGTGGGCCTCACACCATTAATATCTGCTTCTGATCCAGGCCAAAAATATGTACCTGTAAGTTTTCCTTTTTTTTCTGTAGTAACCCATATTGGCTCCCTATCATACCATCGAGGATCCTTTACCGGTTCACTATTTTCACCTATGTAATATTCTGCATCCCATTCTGGATCATACATATAATTAGATATGATGCCATGGTTTTCTGGATAGCAGCCCGTAACAATGGATAAATGATTAGGAAAAGTTTTAGATGGAAATACGGGTATTAATGATTCTGCACTAACACCAGTATTTTTTAATAAATCAAGATTAGGAGTGTCTGCCTTAGAAAAATAATCCCACCTAAACCCATCTAAAGAAATTAAAATAATGGTTGGGTCAAGATCATATTCACGAGGAATATCTTCTTTAGCACAGGAGATTATAAAGTATATTAAAACTAAACTTAGCTTTTTATTTACCATAAAAAATCTATTTATTATCGAATTCCCATATAAAAACAATAATTCCAAAGACCTTTTATATTTCATTTTATTTCGCACATAATATTTTAAGAATCAATAATAGATGAATAACTATTTTGAAAAGTATCTATAAGGTAATCTCCAAAATGAATTGGTTTATAATGTGGCGAATTATCTTTATCACAAAATTTTTCTAATGGAGACACTACTGTATCAAAATTTGGTTCAAAAAAGAATGGAATTGAGTACCTATTATTATTAGATGAGACCACACGATGGATTGTAGCTCTATAATAATTATTAGACCAACGCTGTATCATATGTCCAATATTAATTAAAAATGTCCCTGGTATAATTGGTGCGTTTAACCATTTATCATTATGGTTTTTTATTTGTAATCCCCCAATTTTATCTTGAGTTAGAATAGTAAGAAAACCATAATCAATATGAGAGCCAATGCCTTCACCGATATTTATTTTTTGAATATCATTCTTTGGGGGATAATGTGATACTCTCATATAGCTATGTGATTTATCCATGAATGGTAAAAAATAATCTTTGGATAAATCCAAGCTGATAGCCAATCCTTGAGTGATTTTCTTACCCAATATAATCATTAAATCCCAGTGCCTTTCTAGCGCTGCCCTAAAACTATCTTGATTTTCTGGCCATTGATTTGGCCCTAATAATTTCCTGTGGTTGGATACATTTTTTTGAATTTCAAGGCCAAAGTCAACACACTCATGCCAATCATAACTATTATCAGTAAACTCTTCCCCTAGCGGAGTATAACCTCTAAATATTCTGGAATTTTTAATGTGTATTTTTATTTTATCTTCTAATGGAAGATTGAAAAAATTTTGTATTACAGGAATTAGTGTATCAATATGAGATTTTGGAATATTGTGATTTTTAATATAAAAAAATCCAAAATTTTTACTCGCATCTCTTATTTTTTGCCCAGTTTTCTTTAAAATATTTGAATTTGCATTATTTATTAAAGGCTCAATGTCAATAATTGGAATTTTATCAAAATTTGATTTTTTCTTGAGAGATATTGTCATTTATAAATCTAAAAAAATCACTCTATAATTTTCTCATTGGTCCAATAAACATTTTTTTAATTAATTGAATTGGCAAAAAAAATAGAACCTCAAACATGAAATTTATTTCACAAGTATTCTTATCAATAATTTCAATCGGACTTAGTGTAAATCCATCACCGTCCTTACTATTTTTTGGTCGCACCTCGAACTTCATTGGACCAATGGTCCTAAGGAGATTCATAACTGTTTTATAATTTCTATCACCATCTTTAGGCATAAGATTATTATTTTTTTCATTGTCACGAATCCATGCAATTAACAAATTAACTTTTTCCTTAAAGATAACTTTCTCCCATTTTATGTTACCTTTATTAAAACGGAAACATGCTTCTTTTGCCATTAGGGGGTGAGGTCGAGATTTTCTTATTGCTTCAATTAGGCTAAGAAAATGATTTTTACCACCAATGGATGATGCATATTTAATTAGCTGTTTTTTTAAATCTTGTTTTTTCTCCGTATCAAGTGAGTCATAGTTAGTCATATTTTTATTTTATTTTTGGTTTGCGATATTTTTTCCAATGATCTTTAGGTTTAATAGGATCAATTTTTTTTCCAAGAATTATATTTTCAACTTTTTGCAATGTTTTTAAAAATGACATCATATGCTCCTTTTATTTCCTGGTAAATCTACAAAAACTTATAGTTCAATATTTATATTACTGATCCTAATAAAATAAAAAAGATTGTAAATAAAAATAACATGGTCACAGTTTTCTAAAACATGCAAAAAGACACATTCGAATTAAGGCGATTTATTAGTAGTAAGTTAATTAAGTTTAAATAATGGGAGATTTATTAAATATTATTTTAGTACTTATAACTCCACTTCTAATTTTGATGTATTTTATGTGGAGACATAGAAAATAAAATAGGTGCTAATATTCGTCTTTTTTAATCTACCTACTCCCCTCAATTATGTGAATACCCATATCAGGAATGTACCATAAGTTTTTTTCTAGATCTATTCCTCCTCCTATTTGCTCTTGAACTACACGGTCTATGACATATATTCCTATTCTTGCCATATTAGAAAAAGTATCTATACCTTTACCAGGAAATCCAATTCTAGTTCTGTGAATATTATAATTACTTCCAAATTTCCTCCCAAAAGATTTTTCAATACCATTTTTGCCAATCATGAAACCAATCAATCCTCCCCAGGTAGATGTCGGGTTATCAGAATCCCATCCACACAGAGTCCCAATCTTTATTGTTTTTTTGATATCACCCTCTCCATATAACAAACTAATTATACTAGATGCAAAATTTATTCCAGCGGCGAAGCAGCCATTACAATGTAATTCTTTTGAGGTTATATCATACCCATCTTCTTGCATAACCTGATACCTGTGATATACCATATCTCTAGTTTCCTCCCAAGAAATATTTGCCTCGTATTTAGTTTTTACAAAATCAAACATTTTGGCCGAATAAGAATCATTAGGCAAACGTTCCCGAGCATGCTCGGCCATCCATATAATGTTATCTTTCAGATTCTTTTCTTGATTTACATATGATGCGAGAGAATACATAATAACATAAAACTCAGAGATCCATTCTGAGTTTAACTTTGCAGTTGTGCGAATGGGTAAATGCGATAATTTAAGAGCAACATCAGGACGCGCAGGTGAAAAAAGACCAAATATTTCTGTTGTAAGCTGTGCATCTATCATTTCATAATTAGGATTGTTTTCAGGCAAACTTGTAGTGGGTGGAGTCATACCATTATGCATTAAATCAAAAGCAGTCTGATTTGAAACCCAAAGGAAATTTTCTTCTTCTTCTTTTATATGTTTTAACCAACCCTCTCTTATCTGATCTCCTGTCAAAATACTAGAAGCATTAACATAGTGGAGATGCTGATACATATACTCTATATCAGTATCATCATCAGAACCCCAATCACTACCTTCATCAACAAATACAAAATCTATAGTAGATGATAATTCACTCGGTTTACCACTTCTCCAAATATTTGGTTGGTCAGGCTTTCCCCAATCTTCCATGGTATAAAATTCACCTGTTTTAATATCACCAATATTCCCAATTTTATCCATTTCAGTAACAAGACCCGTCCAATTTGCGATACATTTCCCTAGCCAAAACCCATATAGTTTATTAACGTAATCTGAACGAGAAATGATTAAGTCATTTGGATTAGGAACATAATTCTTATAATTCAAATTCGGGTCTATAATAAATTCTTTATCTAAATATAATTTTTCTTTTTTAGAATGAGCACGATGCATAAAAATCATTAAAGACAGTCCAATAAATAATAACAATGTTATATACCGTACCAACATCAAATCTACCCTTACTCTCAAAAACAAAAACCCACACGCATGTAGTGTTTTATTGAGTTATTCTAAACCCAAAATGATCATTCCCTTTAAATTGCTCATCTTTCGCCCTAGCTGATGTTTTTAATGTGGCTTGGTGATAATTCCAAGACCCACCTCTTCTAACTTTTAAACCACTATTAATATTATTCACAGGGTCTGTGGGATTATTAGAATTATTGTAATAGTCAAAATCATACCAATCTTCAATCCATTCCCAAACATTACCAGCCATATTGTACAATCCGTATGGACTGGGTTCATTGATTTTTACATTTAAAACATGACCTCTTGAAGGATTCTCTACTTGATAATTCCAATTAGCGCTAGTGCCATCACCATTAATTAATCCATCTGCTGTAGCATAAATAAATTCTGTATTGCCCTTTGAAGCAAATTCCCATTGTGCTTCTGAGGGTAGTTTAACATCATAAAATAAAGTGAATGCTTTTGCGCCATACCATTTGATAAAAGTAGCAGGCCAATAACTGACCTCTAATAATGTTGGAAGATTATTTGGATAATCTTCTAGTTCTTCCCATTCACTATAATCATTCATTAAGATAGATGTGTCATTTTGATGAGAAACATCTGTATAATTATAATAATCAGTTAGCTCTAACCAATTAAAATCATCTAAACTTGCTGGATTTTTAACATAAAACCATTCATTTTCAATATTTAATTCGTCATAACCAATATATGCAATATTAAGAGGATTCTCAGGCTCTATAACTCCGGTAAAGGGATCATCATCACCATCGGCATTATCATGATCTTTCATGACTCTTGTCCCACTTAAGTTATATAAAGCCATTCCGCTATATTCTTCTGGGGCTTCTTCAGAACCAAATACAAGTAAATCTCCAAAATTTGGTCCTGGGTTTGTTTCAATCCTGACATCTAATAATCCAGATAAAAAAGCGCCATTTAAAAAATGAACATATTGTTTATTCGTTATCTCTGTTTCACTTATTTGAAACGCGCTTAATGTAACCTCATGTAAATAAGCATCATACCCACCTGGAGGCCCCTGATAACTACTTTCACTTTCACCCATGGTAAAAGTTCCCCCAGGAATATCTTTGAACACTATACTACTGTGAAGTGTGATTAAATTTTCTTCATGCCAACAATCATTGATAATACAGTCTACTGTTATAAATATATCAAATATGTTTATGTAACCATCACTATTAGAGTCACATTGCGAACCATCGAAACAATTATTCAAGATACAATTAACTTCATCAATAATATCTAAAGAATCTAAACCTCCATCATTATTGAAATCACACTGTCCGTGACTAATACAAACGATGAATATTAAAGATAAATATCTAGCCATATCTAAATCTACCCATCATTTTATAAACAAAAAACCCCACGCATGTGGGGCACCATTTAAAAAAATAATTTTATTGGCTTTCTTTAAATAATTCTAATCGTTAAATAATCCTCCCTGTTTGTATATAGAGTAAAACAACCAAATGATTATTATAATCGGTAGAATATTATCCTCTATAGGGAATAAGCTTATGAAATTTAAAACAAAAAGTATTGCACCAAGTTTTATTAGAGCGTTTTCATTT
>CAZYDX010000038.1:0-18866 GCA_964646455.1 uncultured bacterium
AATCATACGATTATTTTGAAGGAGAAGAATAAAGGATATTTCCAAATTCCATCAAGCCTCACTTCATTGTGGGGCTTTTTTGTTTATAGCCCCCCACACATTGTTAGGGAATCTTTAATTAACACTAATTAGGTTTTAGATTTATGTAATGAAGTATTAGATTTATACGATGAATTAGACAGATTCACGTATCCTAAATAAATGCTAAAAATTACAATGAAATACATGAATCAAATATTATCATTACCAATGTATCCAGAATTATCTGAAGGGCACGTTGTTGATTCAATTAAAGAGGTATTATAAAACATGTATAGAAATAAGAATATTTCTTTGGTTATTCCTGCATATAAGGAAGAAAAATTAATAAAACCAACTCTTGAAAATGTTCCTGACATTTTTGGAAAGATTTATGTGATTGATGATTTTAGTCCAGACAATCAAAACAGTGTGATAATGAAGTGTGCGGAAAAAGATAAGCGAATAAAACTTCTCAAACATGAAAAAAATAAAGGCCCAGGAGCTGCTATTATTACCGGGTATCTCAAATCCTCAGAAGAAAATTTTGATATTGCAGTAGTTGTAGGAGGAGATTTTCAGATGCCACTTAATGAAGTAAATAAATTATTGGACCCATTAATTGATGGTAAGGCAGATTATTCTAAAGGGAATCGTTTTTTGCTTAGTACATTGGATGAGACATTAATGCGAATGCCTAAAACACGGTTAATCGGAAATTGGATTATTACAGCCTTAACAAAAATTGCATCAGGATATTATAAGATAATGGACGTTGTAGATGGATATACTGCGATTACGAAGGAAGCTATTGATGCATTAGATTGGTCAAAGGCATGGCAAGAATACGGATATCCCATGGATTTCCTAATCCGGATGAACGCCTATGGTCTAAAAGTGATTGACGTACCAAGAACTGCAATTTATTTGGAAGGGGAAAGACAATCTCAAATTAAAGGATTTTCATATGCTTTAAGGGTTTCGCCCATGATTATTAAAGCTTTTTTATGGAGGCTTCGCTTCAAGTATATGTATTTAGATTTTCATCCTCTTGTTTTATTTTATTATATATCCTTTTTACTATTACCCATCGGTTTCTTTAATGGAATATATTTAATTTTGAAACAGTATATATATAATGCCGATGTTACAGGTCCACAAGCTATTCTATGTGCACTTTTATTACTAATGGGGGTACAATTCTTACTTTTTGCTATGTTTTTTGACATGGAAGAAGGTAAGTGAAGAATAAATAATGAAATATTTCTATAAAATTATACGACCTCTAATAAATAGAACAGAAATCCAAAATAGAACATTCGTTATGAATGCTGCATTAACTGAGCACGCAATTAATCTAGAAAAAGAAAAGTATAGTATGAACCGGATAATGGAGTTTTATTATAATTCCATAGATAAACTTTTCTCTTTAGCGATAAGCAATGGCAATATTAACAATGTTTTTGATGTTGGATGTGCTACTGGTGATGTTGTCCATAAAATAGCAAAAGAAAGAAAGGATATTAAATTTATTGCAATAGATATTATGGATGAGGCAATTAATGAAGCACAAAAAAATAATACGCTATCTAACCTTTCTTTTAAATTGTTGGATTTTATCCATGATGAAATAAAATATACTCCAGATTTAATTACGTGCTTCCAAACTTTAGAACATATTGAAGATAAATATTTGCAATATTTTTTTGATAAGATGTTTACCCATTCTAAACAAGCTGTAATTTTTAGTGTCCCTCGAGAGCCATTTTGGTGTATAGCCAATATAATTAGGTTTAAATATTGGACTCGTTTAGGCAATACACCGCATCATATTCAACATTGGTCTAGAAACAATTTCATAAATATTGTTTCAAAAACTGCAAAGAATATATGGGGTAATAATATCGAAATATACGTAGAAAGTCCATTAATGTTATGGAGCATAATTCTAGTCAAAAATCTCAAAAAATAATAAAATAGGATTTTGAGTCAGATTAGATCAGAAAATCAAAAAACATGCAACAGATGTCCCTCTGATATTACTATCCCTAGTATTCGTTTTGATGAACATGGTGTATGTAATTTTTGTAAAAGCCATGATTTATTACTAAAAAATTATCCGCGTGATGAAAAGATATTAGAAATCAGACGGAATGAGTTAATTAGAAAAATAAAGTATTCTTGTAGAAAAAAAAAATACGATTGTATCGTAGGGGTTAGCGGGGGTACAGATAGTATTTATACACTCTATATGGCAAAAAAAGAAGGCCTCAGACCGCTTGCAGTACATTTTGATAATGGTTGGAACACAGATATTGCAGTATCAAATATAGAAAAGGCTACATCAAAGCTAGATACTGACTTATACACATATGTAGTAGACTGGGAAGAATTCAAATCATTGCAGAAAGCTTTTCTAAAGGGTTCTACCCCTGATATTGAAGTACCAACTGATGTCGCAATTCATGGTACATTATATAAGATTGCCAAAAAGGAAAAAATAAAATATATCCTTGGGGGTCAAAATTTTATGACTGAAGGTACTGTTCCCCGAGAATGGAGTTATATAGATGGTACTTTTGTGAAATCCATGAATAAACTTTATGGTGAAGTTCCTTTACGTACTTACCCTAATGCGACAATATACCAAATATTTTATTACACTTTTATAAAAGGTATAAAACAAATTCCATTTTTAAATTATTATTTATATAATAAGAATGATGCTCGAAAAGTACTTGAAACAGATTTGGATTGGTCTTACTATGGTGGGCACCATTATGAAAATAATTATAGCCATTTTGCATTTGGATGGTATACATATAAAAAGTTTGGAATTGATAAAAGAAGAGTGTCGTTATCGGGTCCGGTGAGAATGGGTCATATGTCATTAGAGGATGCCAAAAAGAAATTGAGAAACCCTCCCGTGGTAGATGATGAAATAGTGAGCTACACTATAAAAAAACTAGGATTGACTGAAAAGAAATTTAATGAAATTTTATCTTTACCAATTAAAACATTTCGTGACTATCATACAAGTTACCCTATGATACAAAAATTCCGTTTTATTTTAAAGCTTGCTGTTAAATGGAACTTGGTTACACCTGTGCTTTATGAAAAGTACTTAGGATAGTTTTTATCATCTTACGTTTATTAAGATATTTTATTAGAAAGCCTAATAATTAAATGGATACGATTGTAATCGTTAATTATGGTATGGGTAATCTTCATTCTGTTTATACCCAGTGTAAAAGAATTGGTTATGAACCGATAATATCTTCAGATCCTGCGGACATTAAAATTGCAGATAAACTTATTCTTCCGGGTGTCGGACAATTCGCCAAGGGTATGGAAAAATTAAATCAACTTAATCTCATTGATGTATTAAGTGAAAAAGTATTTCAACAGAACATACCTATATTGGGGATATGTTTGGGTATGCAGCTATTGAGTAAAAAAAGTGAAGAGGGGAATGTCAGTGGTTTAGGATGGATTGATGCTGAAACAAATAGGTTTCGAATAAACAATACTCACAAATACAAAATTCCTCACATGGGTTGGAACAATGTTTTCACCAAAAATAAAAGCCCCATATTGCATGGAATCAGTGAATCTGATGAGTTTTATTTTGTGCATTCATACCATTTAGAATGTAATACTGAAGATATAATAATTGGTAAAACCGATTATGGTTATAGATTCGTTTCAGCTATCCAGGAGAATAATATTTATGGGACACAATTTCACCCTGAAAAAAGCCATGATAGTGGACTGATGATCTTAAAAAATTTCATAGAGATATTATAAATGTATAGACCGCGGATAATTCCTTGTTTATTATTAAAAAATCTAGGTCTTGTGAAAACAGTAAAATTTAAAAATCCACGCTATGTAGGCGACCCCTTGAATGCCATTAGAATATTCAATAAAAAAAAAGCTGACGAACTAATATTTCTAGATATAACAGCAACAAGAGAAAATAGAATCATAGATATTGAATTAATAAAAAAGATTGGAGAAGAGTGTATGATGCCCTTTGCAGTTGGTGGTGGAATTAAAACTATGAATGAAATTGAATCTATTTTTCGGGCAGGAGCTGAAAAAGTTATCATCAACTCCTATGCTGTATTAGATCCCAATATTCTTAAGGAAGCATCATTACATTTTGGTAGACAAAGTATTATTGCTGCTATTGATGTTAAAAAGAAAATATTTGGAGGCTACACCATTTATACCCATGGAGGTAAAAAGTCAACTGGATTAAATCCAATTGAATTTGTCAAAATTTTAGAAGAGCAAGGTGCTGGTGAAATATTTTTAAATTCAATCGATCGAGATGGAACCTATGAAGGTTATGATTTTGAACTTATTAAAAATATTTCAAGCCTATTAAATATACCTGTTATTGCTTGTGGAGGTGCTGGGAAAATAGAAGATTTTAAAACTGCATGGATTGAAGGCAATGCTTTTGGTGCTGCTGCTGGTAGCATGTTTATATTCCATGGAAGGAAAAAAGCAGTATTAATTAATTATCCATCAAAAAATGAAAGGATTAAACTATTTAACAATTAAGTTAAAATAATGGGATTACCCTCCTTTAAAATAAATAAAAATCATTCCCATTGAATATGTTTAGACTTTTTAGATTATGGTAGATTGTTATTGAAAAAATATATCATACATATAATATCTTTTTCAGGGTCATTGTGCTTAATATATTATTTATTATCAAAGGTTAATATCACTGACTTGGCAAATGAAATTGTTAATATCGACCCTCTATATTATACTTTATCGATATGTTTATATTTCTTTTGTCTACTATCAAGATTTTTCAAACTTAAGTTTCTACTAAATAACCCCTCTGTATCTTCTTCATTATTATTTATAATTTTCTTTCATAACATGGTTAATAGGATATTGCCTTTTCGTTTGGGTGAGCTTACAATGCCCATATTATTAAAGAAAAGATTTAGTATTTCATATTTTAATGGTATTTCCGCCATTTTTACAATGAGACTATTAGACTTATTAATATCTGTTTTATTATTTTTTATAATATTTATTACCATTTTGGTCACTAGGCAAAATTTTTTATCTATATGGTTTTTATTTATTTCCTCAGTCTTTTTTCTAGGGTTTATAATATATTTTAAAAATATAATGGAGCTGAGCATTAATATATTTTTCAAAATGTTAAATAATAAATATTTCAATTTTATGAATAATACATTATCAAAAGAGCATATTATTAAAAATATTAATCATAATTATAATGGTATTGTACTTATGACGTTATTCGATAAATGTATTTCTACCATTTTTTCAATTACTGTAATTAATGGTTTTCATTATTTACTAACAATAAATGAGATTATTTTTGCATCTATTTCATCTGGTTTTACAGAAATACTCCCAATAAATAGTTTTGGAAATTTTGGGACTTTAGAATTGGGTTGGGCTGGTGCCCTAATATATTCTGGTGTATCTTCGGAAATTGCAATTGAGTCAGGTTTTTCTTTTCATTTTGTAGCTTTTTCAATAACAATATTATTTGGATTAATTTCGATAATTCCTTGCTTTTTTATTTTCAGGCATCGCTTTGTTAATGTGAAATCGTAATTGCCGATGACTCATATTCTTTAGAAATTTATAAATAGGTTAATAATTAATAATTCACTGATAAGTTTTGTCTTCATATATTTAACATTTATTTAGTTAGGAAAAATATAAAATCGTTGATAACCAACAGATAATTTTCTTTGTTTTTAAATTCATAAGTCATTCTAAAGCTTGAGAAAAAATAATATAATCAGTATTATTATAATTATATGGGTTTTATTTTTACATATAGTTTATTTTTGGAACCTAGTAAAAAATTATGGTGATGAAATTAAAGGGTGGAGTTCTTGGATATTCTCTTAATCCATCTATGGAGGTTAGGCTTATTAGCCATGATTTTGGTATCAGCCTATGGTGCTGGTATTGGTTTATTAAAAATCACAAAACTTCATAATGAACCAGAAATAAGGTATGTGAGAGACCTTCTTTCGGTTACTCTAGGGTTGGGTATTCTGGCATATTCAACACTTGGAATCGGCCTTGTAGGATTGCTTCATCCACTGATAGTCTGGGGGATATTGATCTTATTTACTTTTACAGGTGTTTTTATATCAAAGGAAGAAAGCATCTTTAAGTCTTTTGGAAAATTGAGAAAAATTCCAAATCTTTTTTATAATTTAGATTCGTTCAACAAATTTTTAGTTGTTACATTTTTAATTTTTGTATTTTTTAATCTTATAGGTGCGCTTGCTCCTCCCCTTGCAATTGATGATATAAAATACCATTTTGCCATGCCAAACCGTTATGTTAATGAAAGAGCAATTACTTACATACCTGATTTTCACTGGTCAAATTTACCTTTTACAATGGAGATGCTATGGACTTTAGCAATTAGCATCAATACCGGAGAACTAGCTCAATTAATAAATTGGTCGATTGGAATATTAATTATCGGATGGGTATTTTACATTTGCAAAAAAAAAGATGTAAATACCTATAATAGTTTATTTGCAATTAATTTATTCTATAGTACTTCGACCGTACCAGAAATATCTCAAACTGGTTTAGTTGAACTTGGGGGAACATTGTTTTTTATTTCAGGATTTTTTTTAATCTCAAGCACAAGAAAAATTTTACAATATAAATACATTATAATTAGCGGGATCTTATTCGGATTGTATTTTGGGTGCAAGCTACCTAATCTATTAATGTTGTTTCCATTGCTAATTTGGCTAATGTTAATATGCTCAAATAATAAATATAAATTTCATACGGCTATTAGTTATAATATCATTTTTACATTTGTTTCAATTATTGTAGTTGGGGTATGGTATTTAAAATCATTTATCATGACAGGTAACCCATTTTTCCCCTTTTTGCCTTCTATTTTTGATGGTCCTATAAACGGGATAATATCTCATTCAGAAGATTCATTAGACCGAAGCCTCTTTTCGCTAAAAGAAATTCCATGGTCATATTTTAATTCTTTAAAAATATTATTAACCACTCCTGAAAATTTTCGAGGGCATATTAGTCCTTTGTTTGTCTCATGTATACCATTATTATTAATAAATAGAAAAAAAATATTCAATCAAAATAATTACACTTTATTCTTAATCATTTCATTCTATATATTTTGTGTCAGTTTTTATCCATTTATAAGAACAGCACTTCCATTAATAGCGATTTTAGTATTACCTGTTTCATTATCTTTTTATATTTACACAAAGCATAATAAATACATAAAGTATATAATAAATTTTTTAATTATCGCATGGATTACAATTAGCTTTGTTACTCAACTTAGATTAATCATACCAAAACTATCTGTAGTATCCGGTTTCAAAAATAAGGAATGGTTTTTAACCAATGTTGCATTATTAAATCGCTATAAATATCATAATTATAAATCTCATAAGTTTATTAATGATAACTTACCTATCCATTCAGTAGTGTTATTATGGTCAAATGATGGTTATTATCTTAATCGTAATTATTTGTATGCCATAGGGTTTTTAGAAAATATGGCAGATACAAGTCGAATATATAATCCAGAACTTGTGATTAGCGAATTAAAAAAATATGGTATTACTCATGTAGCAATGAATAACAATATTTTAAGGAAAAAACTTAAAGAAACACTAATCTCAAGCAATAGACTTAAACTCCTTTATCAGGATAAAAATATGATAGTGGCATCATTATTATAATTAAATTCTAACAAGCACATTATTTATTTTTCACTGATAAACAATTAATTAATTTGATCAACGTAGCACAAATCGGTATCGGATACTGGGGTCCCAATCTACTTCGGAATTTAGTAGACAACAATGATTGTAAAGTCAAAACAGTTGTTGACATTTCTGAGGAAAGAAGGAATTTTGTAAATAATTTATATCCTAAAATTAAAACTACAAACCAGAGCGATGATGTTTTCAATGATACTGAAATAGATGCTGTTCTTATTTCCACACCAGTTTCATCACATTTCGAGCTCGCAATGAAGGCTTTAAAATTTGGCAAACATGTATTTGTAGAAAAACCAATGGCTGAAACCATTGAAGAAGTCCAACAAATTAATGAGCTTGCAAAGAAAAAAAGTTTAGTAGCTATGGTGGGTCATACGTTTTTATTTAATTCTGCAGTGCGTTATATTAAAAAACTAATTGATAATGGAGAGTTAGGAGATATGCGTTATATTTATAGCCAGCGGCTTAATTTGGGTCGTATCCGGAACGATGTGGATGCTCTATGGAATCTTGCACCTCATGATATTAGTATCATCCAGTATTGGCTGGATGAACCCGAACCTGTTCGCGTGATACGAAATGGCATGGATTATGTGCAAAATGGGATTGATGATGTTGTGTTTATGAATATTGTATATCCTGGCAATATCTTGGCAAATATCCATGTAAGTTGGCTGGATCCACATAAGATTCGAAAAATGACAATAGTTGGATCGAAAAAAATGGTTGTGTATGATGATATTTCTCCACATAAAGTTATCATTTACGATAAAGGTATTGACCGTTTGGCAATCCTTGGGGAAAACATGGATTTTGATAATCACAGCACATCCTCTTTTGAACATCGTTCAGGAGATGTATTTATACCGCAGATAAAATGGGTCGAACCATTAAAAACAGAAATAGCTCATTTTCTGGATTGTATTAGTAATGGAACAGATTGTATCACCGATTCCATACATGCCTTAAAAGTGGTCCGCATTTTAGAAGATGCTTAAATGAATTACTTTAAAGCTGAAACAGCAATTGTAAATAATTCTTCCATTGGTAATGGAAGCAAAATTTGGCATTATGCAAATGTATATGGTTGCACCATAGGTGAAAATTGTACCATAGGAGCCTATACAGAAATCCAGAATGATGTTCATATTGGTAATAATGTTACTATTTCCAGCCATTCATTTATCTGTTCATTGGTAACTATTGAAGATGATGTATTTATTGGCCATGGAGTTATGACAATTAATGATCTGCATCCACCTTCTAATAAAAGGACTGGATCAAAAAAATATTGGAAAAAAACAATTATAAAAAAAGGTGTTATCATTGGTAGTAATGCAACAATATTACCTGTTAAAATTGGAAAGAATGTAGAAATTGGTGCAGGATCAGTTGTAACAAAAGATATTCCTGATAACTGTATTGTTATTGGTAATCCAGCCAGAATAAATAAAAATAAATAATTTGAATATCCCATTCGTAGACTTGAAATCTCAATATATTTCCATAAAAGAGGAAATAGATACTGCAATTCAGAATGTGACAAATGATACTGCTTTTATAAAAGGCAAATATGTCCAAAAATTTGAAGAAGAATATGCTGACTCCTATGGTGTAAAGCATTGCATTAGTTGCGCTAATGGTACTGATGCTATATATATTACCCTAAAAGCATTGGGTATTGGTATAAATGATGAAGTAATAACAGTTGCAAATACATGGATTTCTACAGCTGAAACCATTTCTCAAGCAGGAGCAATCCCAGTATTTGCTGACATCCATCCAGATTATTACACTATTGATGTTTCAAAGATCGAAGAAAAAATAACAAAAAAAACAAAAGCGATAATTCCTGTACATTTATTTGGTCAGCCTGTAGATATGCATACAATAATGGATATTTGTAAACGCTATAATCTTTTATTGATTGAAGATTGCGCCCAGGCACATTATGCAGAATGGAAGGGGCAAAAAGTAGGTACATTTTCAATTGCAGGAACATTCAGTTTTTTCCCTGGTAAAAACTTGGGTGCCTACGGTGATGCTGGTGCGATTATTTCAAATGATGATAAATTTGCCACTAAAGCCAGAATGTTTGCCAATCATGGATCTATAAAAAAACATCATCACATTATAGAGGGTATTAATAGTCGATTAGATGGTATCCAAGCTGCGGTTTTATCTGTAAAATTAAAATATATACATGAATGGACAGAATCACGTATCCTAAATGCTAAAAAATACAATGAATTATTATACGGTGTTAATAATATACTTACACCGAAATCCCATCAAAATACAAAACATGTTTTTCATCTGTATGTTATTCGAACTACAGAACGGGACAAATTACAGTCTCATTTAAAAAATAAAGGAATCTCTACAGGGATTCATTATCCAACTCCACTACCTTTTTTAAAAGCTTACGAATATCTTTCGCACCATTCAAAAGATTTCCCTATTTCATATAAATACAAAAATCAAATATTATCATTACCAATGTATCCAGAATTATCTGATGAACAAATCATATACATTGCTGATTCAATTAAAGAGGCATTATGAGATAGAAAACCTCCAATTTACCTTTATACAATATTTGACATACCAAGGTGGACACATAGCCCAAATCGAAGCAGTAATAATTCAGAGTAAAAAAAAAATTTAGGAAAATGCTTCTCGCAAAATAATTTAGAGAAAGAAATAACTTCGTAAAATTTTCCAGAACAAATTAAAATACCTCTGGCTAATAAAGCACTTCATTCATTGTAATTTTTGTCCCAATCCTTAGAAACCCTCGATTACGATCGAGGGTTTTTGTTTTTCTGTAGGTATGTCAAACTGTTCATTCTTTATCATTGTATGACATTAATAGTCTCTTGTAGGATACAACGCCAATTTCAATCCATTAATTCAACTAAAAGGGGGACAGCCCCCGTTTGATGTGGGATAGGTATGTGTACATAATCCTCTCACACATTGTAAGGTAATTTTTTGTAGATTTTGTGAAGAGATTTAAGTAGAAATAAGGCTTAAGTTAACTTTATATAAAAATAGTTTTCAAAACTTTTTAGTTTCAAAAAATTGAAAAAAAATATCTACAAACTAGTTCTATTATTATCTTTAGTTATAAATGCCATTTTAATTAAAGAATACATTCCATTAATTAACCATTATGAATCTTATTGGGATTTAAAATATTGGTTCAAAAAAATCATACTATGGGAAAAATCTGTCGATATTAATAAAATATATACTTCAGATAAGTATGTAATCAATTCAATTAATAATAGATCAATTGAACCAAAGTTTAATTTTAAAGATATTTTAGAAAATGATAGTTTGGAAGAATATCAAAGTTCACTAAAGCAGCAATTAATAAATAATTTTAGTCTTAATAACATTCAAAATGTAGATATTGAATATAAAATTGATTCTGTTATCCAATATAAATCATATACTTTGAAAAAAATCAGTTTTCAAACTCAAAAAAATATACTTATTCCCGCATATATTTTAATACCAACTAATTTCCCGAAACCTTGGAATGCTGTGCTAGTATCGCACGGTTGTGGATATGGGAAAGCTGGTGTTGCTGGATTTGTTGATGATATTCATAATTCTATTGGAATCAAATTAGTTCAATCTGGTTACCTTGTATTTGTTCATGATAGGAGAGGCTTTGGAGAACTCCAACCAGCTGACTATTATATACAGCCCAGTTGTGGAGGTAATAAAATTGATGGAAGAAAACTCTTACATTATGATACGCAATCTAATTTTAATACAAATCTGCGCTCAATGGATGTAAATGACATGTTAGTTGCTTTAAACTATTTATCAAACAGAAATGATGTAAATAAAATTGGATTAATTGGATTATCTGGTGGAGGAGTAGTCGCATCTTATGTCAGTGGTTTATCAGATAAAGTTAGTTGCATAGTCTTATCAAATAGTTTCGGTACTTTTCAAGAATTTGAAAACATTGATAAGAAAATGGGCCTAAATAAATCAAAAAAATACATTTATCCAAGAACCCCTAATGATAAATTAAAATTTTATGAGAGCATTAAATATCAAAGTAAATATTCTGAAAACATCGATAATATGTATTTAACTCCACTATCTCTATTACCAAAGATCCCACTTTTAATTCAATTTGGTGAAGATGACACAGTTAGTAAAAAAACGAGAACAGAACTGATTAACTACATTAGAACCATATATACTCTATTTAAATCTGAATATCTTTTAAAGATATCTATTGAACCTAATAGAGGTCATGAATTTATCAGTACTCCAATAATTGAATTTTTAAATGAACATCTTTAATAAAAAATTAATTTGATTGATGTTAGAGATTTTAGTGATAATTAAATACCTTATTGACACTTTCCCTCTGTTGCAACAACTACGATAGATACATACAGAAACTATTGCATACAGACGAATATGAATAAACCTCCAAAAAACATATAGACAATAGTTTGTGAAAACCCTTTAGATAAACTTTCACTATCAGACATTTTAAATACTAAACCAGCTATTTGAAATATTATACTTATGGCAATAGTAATAGCACCTATTGATTTTCCCTTTGCCTTAAGCAAATCTTTTAAGTTCATACTCTAAATATACTTACCACTAGTTTCATTAAAAAAGGATTCCACTTCCTCAACCCAATTTCCAACCTCCAACCTGAAAAAACGGGGGGCAGGTACGATGAATAAGAGGCACACACATTGCAGGGTAAATTTTTGTAGATTTGGGAATTAATTAATAGTGTAGTAAAGGTAATTATTATGATTATAAGAACTTCAGAAAATATCCCGAACAAAGAAATAACCGAAATTTTAGGAGTAGCAAGAGGTAATACTGTAAGAGCACGAAATTTAGGAAGAGATATTTTCGCGGCGTTGAAAAATGTCGTAGGTGGAAAAATTGAAGAGTATACAAGGTTGCAAGCAGATGCTCGCGAGCAAGCATTAGAGAGAATGATTACCAATGCAATTAGTTTAAATTCCGATGCGGTAATTAATTTGAGATTTTCTACATCATTAATTATGCAAGGTGCTTCTGAAATTTTAGCATATGGTACAGCTGTAAAATTAGCTTAGATGATATGTTTACAATTGTTTTTTATGGAATAATTCTACTGATAATTGTTTATTTAATTTTTAGGAGATTTGATATAATAAAATCAGAATCCTTTGAAAAAAGGGATAATTGATTTAAGTAAATAGCCCACGTTTGCGGGGGTTATTAGTTTACTAGGAAGTAATCTTTTCAATTGCAATTACTTTAAATTTTATTTCTTTACCACGAATATCGAGAGTGAAATCTTCATTAACTTTTTTACCAATTAATGCCTGCCCAAAAGGAGAATGATAAGTTACAACCAAAGGAAAAAGGTCTAAATCAAGTTCAATTGGACCAAGTAAGTAATAATCTTCGGGTTTTTCTTTACCCTCTTCATGTATTTTAACCATATTCCCAAACCCAACATCTTTTGTGTCAACATCAATATCCTCAATTATTTGAAACGGCGAATGCGATTGCATCAATTGTTTTTTATATATTATCAAACTTTGCTCTTCTCTTGCAGCATGATATTCCCCATTTTCTTTAAGATCTCCATGACTAGCTGCTACTCTAATTTTTTCTGAAGTTTCTCTTTTTCGTTTATCTAATGCTTCCATTTCCTCCATCATTGCACTATATGTTTTTCTTAGAATCAAAGTTGCCATAATAATTATCCTCTCAATGATTTAATTATATAAAACGATTGTTTCATATATAAATATAATCAATTACATAAATTGTCTAATAGATATAACATATCATTTTGATTCATTAATTAATACTAAGTTATAGATTATAATATTTCTGTTATTACATATTTATATGTTTAAAAAAAATATTAGGTTAAGATTGCATTTATCATGAGCAAATTAAGAAAAAAAATAAAAACAATTATATTTGGCACTGAAACTAAAGCTGGAAAGTTATTTGACGAAGTATTAATTGCAATAATAGTTCTTAGTATCATTACAGTTTTATTAGATAGTGTTGCAATTTATCATGAACGATATGGAAATATTTTATATTTAGCAGAATGGTTTTTTACCATATTATTTTCAATAGAATATTTACTAAGAATATATTGTATCCGATTGCCATCAAGTTATGTATATAGCTTCTATGGAATTGTTGATTTATTATCAGTAATTCCAACATACATAAGTGTTTTATTCCCTGGTGCACAAGCTTTAGCTGTCATAAGGGTATTAAGAGTTTTAAGAATATTTAGAATATTAAAATTAATTCAATATATGGGCGAAGCTAATCATTTAGCAAATGCTTTGATAGCAAGTAAAAGAAAAATATTTATTTTCCTATTCGTGATAATGAATATTGTGATTGTTCTAGGTTCAATTATGTATTTAATAGAAGGTGAAGCTGCTGGCTATACCAGTATCCCAAAAAGTATTTATTGGGCAATTGTTACTCTAACTACTGTCGGATATGGCGACATTGCACCATTCACACCTATAGGCCAAACTATTTCTGCATTTATTATGTTAATTGGGTATAGTATAATTGCTGTACCAACGGGTATTGTAACTTCAGAACTGACTTTTTTAAAAGAAGACTCTAAAAATAAAACATTGTGTACTGTTTGTGATAAAGATGACTTAATAAAAGGTTCTTTATATTGTAGACATTGCGGTGCAAAAATTGATAAATAATAAACTTATTATTATTGGTATCTTATTTTTTTTGATACCAGCTCTCCTTTTTGCTTTCAATATTCAAAACTGGGATAACTCTATTGAAAAAACGGAAAAAGAAACATTTGGAGTTGAAACCTTTGCTGATGGATTTGATATACCATGGGGAATGGCATTTTTACCCAATAAAAACCTTATTGTAAGCGATAGAAATGGTGACCTTTGGAAAATAAACTATTCTAATCAAAAGAAAACTCAAATCAGTGGTGTACCAAATGTAAGATATAGGGGGCAAGGTGGTTTACTTGATGTGCAAATTCATCCAGATTTTATCAATAATAATTATATTTATGTTGGGTTTACAGATTATTTAAAAAAGAAAAAAAAGAAAACTTTTACTTCCATTGTTAGAGCAACGCTGAATAATAATAAACTCATCAATCATAAAATCATTTATAAAGCAGATGATAAATATTATAGTAATAGTTCAATTCATTATGGTACAAGAATAGTTTTTGATAAAGAAGGGTATTTATATTTTTCTATTGGGGATAGAGGAAGTCGTGATCAGGCACAATTATTAAATACACCAAATGGAAAGATACACAGATTAAATGATGATGGATCTATTCCAAAAGATAATCCATTTATCAAAAATGATAATGCTATAAAGTCAATTTGGACATATGGAAATAGAAATCCTCAAGGTCTCGCAATCCATCCTACTTCATTAATCATTTTTGAAACTGAACATGGGCCTAAAGGTGGAGATGAATTAAATATTTTGTCATCAGGAAATAACTATGGTTGGCCTGAAATAACATATGGAAAAAACTATAGTGGAACCACCATAACAAAACATACTCATAAAAAAGGAATGGAACAGCCAGTAATTCATTGGACACCATCAATTGCAGTTTGTGGAATAGATTTTTATGATGCAGACGTATTTAAAAATTGGAAAAATAATTTACTAGTTACATCCCTTAAATTCGAAAATCTTTACAGACTTGAAATAGTAAACAATGAGGTAATTGACCAAGAATTAATTTATCACGCTGGTAGTAGAATTAGAGATGTTGAAACTGGACCAGATGGCTATCTTTATTTAGCACTGGAAGGACCAGGCAGAATTATACGCTTTATGCCAATAAAAAATTAATTACTGCCAGTACTCATCGATAAATGTGTTCCAATTATTTTTCATCTGATTTGGTACCGGGAACATATAATTATGTAGCAAACATTTTACTCTTCTGCCATTAGATATTTTCTTCATTTGACCTCGGGTCACCAAATAAGATAATACTTCCACTGCTTCATTTCCTTTTTTCAACCTATTTGATTCACGCTTTGAGCTCAACTTTATTTCTTCATTCCCTAAAAAAAATGATAATGTTTGACCATCAGGAATAGAAAGTTGTTCAGTCCCGTAATATGAAACTCTTAAATATGGAACTTTCAAAGATGAAATAACAATGTCCATATCTACTGATATTTTTTCATCAGGGATAAAAAACCCATTAGATTTTTGGCGAATCATAAATGTGCCAGTATAACGATTTTCTTTTTTTAATACACGATAATCATTCTTTGCATATTGAACGGGCTTATATTCAACAGGTTCTTTATTGAACATTGATGCACATGATATAAACACAAAAAAAACTGTGCTAATTATGAATACTTTATTAATTATAATAACCCTTGGTATATGTGTATAGTGATATTTCTTCACTTATTTATACCACGTAACTTAGTATTAATTAATAAAAAACTAAATGAGTTCATTATTTTTTATATGAATTAAGATAATTATAATGAGGTAAACATTCTTCTAATAAGCTCTTATACTCTTCAGGCACTGATTCATTAGATATTTTATATGGTTTAAATGAGGTAGAATTTATCACATTTTTATACCAATAAGGTGACCATACTCCATCAGTTTTTCTAGGTCCTTTAGGCCAGCATAACATTTTATTTGAAAAATTAATCTTTAAATATTTACACATTTTACGCAAATATTTTTCCGGTTCAGATAGAATATCTTTTGCATTAAAAACAACTGGATACTTACCAGTAATATTTTTTATTTTATTAAACAATTTTATTTGATGAAGATATCCAAGGTCATTTATTCCAGCAATTATATTCTGTTTTGCATAACTTATAATAACTTCTTTTGGATGACGTAATAAAAAAAAATTATTGAAAAATTTTACCCATCCAATATCATTATCTTCTATAATATGATGGACCATATGTTTTTGGTAATAAATCATTTTTCCCTCAGGGGTACCTCCGGTAATCAAATTCACAACATTTTCCCAATCTGTACTTTGAGATTCTAGAACTTCTTTCCGCCCTGGATGATTTAGGCCAGTTTTAGATAAATAGTAAGCATAAAAAGGTTCATCAATTACATCCGTGTCATCTCGGTTTTCAAAACTTCTCATCATAGCAGTAGAAATATTTCGAGGGCCAGACCACATCGCTATTCGGATTTGATTTTGAGAGTTCATTATTAAGATTAATTATCTATATCACTAGTATATAACTCTTGTAATTTTTTTGTAATAGGTCCTTTGTTTATTTTTCTGCCATCAATCTCAATAACAGGTATTATACCTGCAAACGTCCCAGTTACAAATGCTTCACCTGCACTGTAAACATCCTCCATTAGAAAGTTTTTTTCATGAACAGAAATATTATTTTCCTTACACAGGTTAATTACAGAACCTCTAGTAACGCCATTCAAACAGTAATCTCCCACAGAAGTCCAAACCTCATTATTTGCTGAAATAATAAAAAAGTTTGTCGAATTACATGTGGATACAAAACCATGTGGGTCAAGCATTAAACCTTCCTCTGCTCCTAACTTTTCAGCCTCTATACAAGCACTTATACAATTCATTTTACTTAATGAGTTAATCTTAGGATCTTGCACTAAATTATTTCGACGTGTTTTTACTAAAACAAGCCGAATACCTCTATCAATAACTTCTTTATTTGGTTTTTTATATTCTGGAATTATAACAATTGTAGGAAAACCAATCGTAACCTTTGGATGCTGATAGGGAGTACTTTTTATACCTCTTGATACTATTAATCTAATATGAGTGTCTGTAATCATATTATTTTTATTTAAAGTTGACCATATTGCATTAATTATTTCTTTTTTCCTTAAATGTATATCCATATCAATTGATTTTGCACCGTCATATAAACGATCAATATGATATTCTAAATGAATTAATTTATTATTATGTAGTCTTATTCCTTCCCAAACACCATCACCTAACAAAAAACCACTATCAAACACAGAAATTTTAGCTTCTGATCGATGATAATATTCACCATTAATATAAATCTTTATATCTTCATTACGGATATCTTTTACATAATCATGAGTTGATGTCATTATAAATCCTTATAAATATTTTATCTGTCTAAGCCTCTCAAACAATATTGCTGAAACTGCTGCTGAAACGTTAAGAGAGTTTATTGTCCCTTGCATAGGGATGCTTGCTAGAAAATCACAGTGGTCAATAACATTTTTCCTTATACCTTTTCCCTCATTACCAACAACTATTGCAATTTTACCCGCGTAATCTATATCACTCCATAGTTTTTTATCTAAGCCATTTTCTAATCCAACAATCCAAAAATCATTTTTTTTCAATCCATCGATTGTTTTACTGATATTAGTTACCTCAAAAAGAGGAACCTCAGCAAACGCACCTTGACTTACATTAAGAACAGTATTGGAAATTTTAAATGAATTGTGAAAAGGGAAAATTATACCATCTATTCCAGCGCATTCTGAAGTTCTTATAATTTGACCTGCATTCTGGGGATCTTCTATTTGATCAAGTATTAATAAACAAGAGTTCTTTTTATCAAAATTATTCTCATTAATATTTTTTACTAAATCCCCTTCAAAAACAACTACTATACCTTGAGACCTAAATTTCTCGAATTTTTTATTAAAATCATTTTTATTTAATTGATTAATTTTGTCACGATATTTTTCATAATTAATTATTGTTTTATAATAAGAAAACTTCTCATCTAATATAAAAATATTAATAATACTATAATGTGGATTATTAAATACTGGTAAGCAATTATTGATACCATAGACTTGATATATTTTTTCTTTTTTATTATTTTTATTTAACATATTACTTTGACTGTAAATTATTAATCAAAAATTAGTGAATAAAACAATTATAGTTGTTTAGAAATCAATCTCAATTATATAATTTCTGTTCTTTTTTGGGCCCATAGCTCAATTGGT
>CAZYDX010000039.1:0-18784 GCA_964646455.1 uncultured bacterium
TGATCTCTTCTACAGGAACTTTAGCATTTTGTTTTAACACAGTAATACTAGAATAAATCAATTCTGGCTTTCCATCAAACTCATCAACTTCTGCCACTACAAGAACAGAGTCTCCTCTTGTAAAAGAAGTATCTAGCTCAGAACTATACAATATAATCCCCCTGCCAGACTCATCCTGCAAAAAGGCCTCCGTGAAATTTGTTCTAAGTCTTCCCGCTGGAACTGTAACAACCCCATCAATTTCAATAACTTGACCTACAAAATATTCAAGGTCATTAAGAAGGCTTGCAATCGTCAACTCCTCAGGAGGCTCTGAGATACTTACTGAAATCTTACTGGTTGAGTCTTTAAGTCCACTAATATCTTCTGCCACAACAGAATAAATCAAAGTTCCAGATTCTCCTAATGGTTCAATTTGGGCACTATAAACTGACGAACTGGATTCAGACATAGGTAATGAAATAGATTCACTCTGGAACTCATATTTTAGATTTACTGATGCAATACCATCATCATCTGAAACTGTAACCTCAAACGTCAATACATCATCAATGGTAGGAGATGAAGGATTCAAACTAAGATTTGAAATATCTGGCTTTGATGAAACAAGACTCGCAGTAACCCAAGTCTCAGATAAAGGCTCGCTTGTCTCATCATGACCAGTGATTCCATTCCCACCAGTCAAAGCCTCTGTTCCTTCATTTGAGATAGTTGCTCTTATTAGTTTTTCGTTTGTAGCGTGGCTAGGCATGTAAGACTGAGATAATACTGGAGTATCTAACTGGTATCCACTTACATCTGATTTATCTATTGCAAATGAGTTGTCACCCCATAATAAATAATCAACATCTTTAACTATCGATGAAGAACCATCCCAATAGAATAACACTAGTGTTTCACTTACATTAGAAAGCTTTGCAAGCCCCGAGGTTCCTTTAGTACTTACACCCTCTAAAGCATCTAACATTTCATTATCCAAAGCAAGATCTGCAGAGTCACCATATGTACTTACATAAGAATCATTATCTCTTAGTGAAACCTTTATCGAGGTTCCAGCTGCTAATGAATATCCAGTAGGAAACCTACAAATGAAGTCCGATCCTGAACCGCTCCAATAATCTGTACCGCTAGGTAGCTTATAGTAAACCTTCCCAGATGTGTTATCCGTTGCATCAGAGATATAGTAGTCCGATAAATCAATATCATCCCCAGTCGGATTTGTGATCTCAACATACTCACCATCCGATGGAGTAAGCACAACCGTACTAATAATAATATGGTCTGCCTGCCCAAAAGCAACCGAAAAGGATAAAAGGATAAACCTAAAAAAAATGTTTTTATATAAATTGTTCAATGTATAAATCAGATAATTATTTTAGCAACATAACTTTCTGCGTTACCTGATCACTTCCTTTTACAAGATGAACAAAATACATACCAGAGGCTAGATCAGATGCGCTCCACTCTACTTCATGCAGACCGGATTGATAAAACCCACTGACAATTTTATCAACCAGTTTCCCACTAACATCATATACCTCTAGAAAAATCTCAGATGGCGTATCCATTGAAAAAGAAAGTTTGGTAACTGGGTTAAACGGATTCGGATAAGCAGGTCTTAGATCAAATTTATTTAAAACAATACTCTCATCATCTACAGCAACTACTGTTGTAATATCACTCTGATACCCAACAAGTATTTGATAAACACCATTAAACTGACTCGCCACGCCAACAAACTTACCTTGATAACCTATAAGAAAATCTGAAACGCTAATACCAGTAGAATTCCAAATCATTACATTAGCTACCCCATCAAGAATAATATTTGTAGCATTTTCCACTATAGGCAAATCTGTTACGACACCAGTAATTGAAATTAAAGTTCCTTCATGGTTTGAAGAATTAAAATCTTCAGGATTAATATTAATAGGATTAGGAAGAGCATTACCACTCGATAATTCTTTATAATTAAAATCTGTAATCTGAAATGTCGTTCCACCATAATATCCTGTATATCCAACAACTTCTAGCTCATCACCTCTTTCTATGTCTTCTATCATATCAAAATCAAATAACTGCAAACCTCTACCAGATTCATCCTGGATATATGCTTTGGTATGGTCAGGATGAAGAAGGCCTCCTCCTCCGATAGTAACTACACCTTTTATAGTAACAATCTCATCAATGCTTTGGCTTGTATAGAGGTCATCTATATTACTAATAACTGAACTAGCAATTATTAGCTCCTCTAATGCAGATTGGCCTTGTAAGCCTGCAATATCTGTTGCAAATGCTCTCATTTGAAGAGATGCATCACCATCTTGAACTGGAATTGTACCCACCCATATTTCACCATTATCAAGGTAAAGGTTAACTGGATTAATTAATCCGCCATCATTAATCCCAAACATTATAAGAACTTCAGAAATAGTTGTATCCTCTGAAGTTGCATTAACAGTTATCTCAATTTCTGTAGCATCTGTTACATATGCTGGCGAAATATTCATTATAGTTACAAGAGGCGGTAAACTACCACCCATATTATGAGAGCCCAAAAAAGCCCATGTTTCATTATCATAAACAATCCACTCTGAGTTTGAAACATCTGTACCTGCCGAAGATGCCCAGTCTGAATTCCCACTTTCTATTGATGGTTTTCGCACAAGCGTGTGATCTTTTGTCGCAGCTGTAACGCCGGCTACATCCCAGCCATCTCCAGGGTCAGCACCTCTATCTCCAATAATATCAATAATCTCACCTGTGGCTGCATTAACTAGCCCAAAGGCGTCATTCCCATTACTTAAATAGGTAAATGTGTCATCACCCTGCGCGAGAATCTGAGCGTCAGCACTAGGATGTGCAATTACATAGACATCGCCCGCTGCTAGAATGGTATTACTATCAAAACTAATATTAGCCGGATAATCCCATGAAGAATTATCTGCACATCCATTTGAACAACTCGAAATAGCATACTGAGAGAGATCAACATCTGAGCCAGTACCATTATAAATTTCTAGATATTTATTATTTGATGTTCCCTCAGCATATTCACTAAAAAAGATCTCCCCCGATACGCCCTCTGCGGTTTTTACATAAATAGTTGCAGAATCTGATGAACCATCGTCATCGGTAACTGTCAGAGTAAATGAAAGACTGTCAACATTAGAGGGAGCAGTAAAAGTCACGATAGCTTGATCAGTAGAACTTAAAGTCACAGTCTCTCCAGCAGTCTGAGCCCAACTATATGACTCAATCGTCCCATCAGGATCAACGCTTGATGAACCATCTATGGTAACCTCGCTACCAATTTCCACTGTTTGATTTAACCCAGCATTTGCTACTGGATCAATATTCTCTCCACCAGTTCCATAGGTATGAAAACCGAGATTTGACCAGTCTTCATTACCTAAAACAATCCACTCAGATCCTGCAGCATCCGTTCCAGATGAAGCATCCCAGTCAGAATTTCCAGTAGTAACAGTCGGCTTTCTCACTAACGTATGATTTACCGTTGCACCTGAAACACCAGCAACGTCCCATCCTCCATCTCCAGGATCGCCATTCCAGTCTCCTATACAATCGATAACAGTATAATCACTTTCTGTGCCTTCTACAAGGCAGTAGCCATCGTTACCATTGCTAAGATATGTATGTGTCATATCAGCCTGTGCAAGAATCTGAGCATCTGCACTAGGATGACCGATTACAAAAACTTCTCCAGGTGCAATTTCAGAGCCCGTATCAAATGGATTCCAATATTCATAATTTCCGGGGCTATCCACCTCATTAGCGGCACTAGCAAATGCGTACCCCGAAAGATCAATAGTTTGATCTGTGGGATTATAAAATTCAAGGTATTTATTATTAGAACTTCCCTCAGCATATTCACTGATGAAAGGGGTCACACCATGGACCTTCGTTATAGATAAAATATATAAAAAACTAAGTACTACTTTCTTCACTCACAACCTCCAAAAACATAATTATATTTAATCAGGACTCTACAAATACTTCAATTTGACCGATATTTTTATCCCGACAATTTTTTCGATCTTTTTTTCGAAATTCTTCTAAGTTTGATAATTCTTTTTTTGTTAATAGCTCTAGATGCTCTAATAGTTTAATGGTGCCAATTGGCATTGCCCTTGGGCTTCCATCAAGAACTTTTAAGGCGATACCAATATTTTTACCATCTCTATTTTTTAGTGCGATACCCCTAACAGACTCGCCTCCACCTTTTGTTATTCCATTACCATTTAAAGCAGCTATGAATTTAGTATCAAAGTGGCCTTTTCCTGCTACATTATATGGATATGCTACCATTGCGTTATAAGCGCGAACCAACTCAGGATATTTTTCGGTTGCAAGAATTTGATAGAGCCTGGCGATTGTCTCCAGCGTAAAGAAAGCTGTTGGAGCAGAGCAGCCATCAGTTTCCATTGGAATATCTTTGATTCCTGTATACTCTTGAAGAAGCTTATAGATTGTTTTTTGTACTGGATGGTCAGATCTGATATATCCTCCAGGCTTACCAACAAGGTGCTTCGCGAGTGATAACATACCCGCGTGCTTTCCACTACAGTTATTATGAAGCGGGTTAGGATTTGAGTTTGATCGAATCAGGTCATGCCTAGATGAGATATCAGCTGGGGGATGTATCCCGCATTCATAATTATCAACTGTATATCCCAGTTTATTAAGCATCGAATCTGCTGTTTTAACATGAATACTTTCACCAAAATGAGATGCACACATCAACGCAATCTCCTCATCGTTAAAGCCCGCAGCATCTACAGCTCCAGTCTTGATAGATGCGGCTGCCTGAAATGGCTTTAGAGAAGATCGAATGCAAGTAAGATAGTTAGAATCTCCAGATGAATAAATAACCGCGCCAGAATCATCAACAACTGTTGCAAAAATAACATGAATACTCTCTGTTAAATCTCCGCGGGTAACTCTACAAAGGATTGGCATCAGGCTTAATAAACCAAGTTAGAAACAAACTCAAACCGGAAACCTTTTTTCTGCAATACTGGTATCTCTTTAACAAGGACATTTAGTGTTTGAGGTTTAACGTGGCCGATACCAATTGCGATTCCTTTTTCTTCAGATGCCTCAGCAAGTTTTAAGAGCTGAATCTTAATTTTTTCTTCATCTAGCTCATTATCTAAAAAAATATCTCTCTTATTCGTTGGGACACCATACTTACGCATTGTAGACTCGGCTAAGGAATTACTTGCTGTTCTACTATCTATAAAAAACTTTTTATTACTTTTTATTTCATTTGCCAATAAGGTCATGACCCTAGAGTCCGCTGTCCCTCTAGACCCCTGATGATTGTTCAAACCAATTGACTCTGGAAGATGCTCAAAAGCCTTATTGATACGACCTTTAATTTCATCATCCTGAAAATATGACATCAGGACATATTCTTCCTCACCATATGTTTTCCCTATATTTTCCATAGGCATATGAACAATGATCTCATAGCCGGCATCATATGCTTTTTTAGAGAAAAGCTGGCTATATTGATGCCCGGGAATTATAGCATAGGTTAATTTACCAGGGAGCTCTAAAAATCCATTCGATATGTGATCATTACGATAGCCAAAATCATCAATGATCAAACCAATAACACCTCTCATTGGAATTTGCTGTATTTCATTTGGAGTTTCTACGCTTGGTTGTTGTTCCAACGTATCCGTAACCATTTCCTCTATCTCAATAACCTCATTCTCTAAATCCGCCAAGTGATCCTGCTGCTTTTTTAATACAATAAGAAGTATGACAACGAAAAGCGTTAGAACATAGATAATCAGTGTTTTATAGTCTTGCTGCATTATGGCAACCGAAAACTAAAACTAAGCGTTTGTGGAATTCCAATTTCTTGAGACCCTATTCTTATTGCATAGGTTATTCCAAGTCTACCATATACAAATCCAGACCCAAAAGATATAGAAGAAGTATATTTTGTAATAGAATAACCACCTAATAATTTTATTTGTTTCCACTGAATATCACTTCCAATTTTTATTTTCCAAGTATCATTTAAATATGAAAATTCGCCAGTTGTATAAAACCTATTGTTTGTTTTTTTAAATCCTAACTCTTTAGAAATACCTGCTAATAGTCTAGTTGGCAACTTTGGTTTTTCTTGATAAAACTCCGAAACAGATCCAAGATTCAATATAGATACTCCTACTCCCCATCCATTATTTAGGATATTTGAGTATCCAAGATCTATTGTAACTCCTCTGGAATTTTGATCGTATATAGTAAAATATAGTGCACTGATTGTAGCTCCAAACTTTCCAATAGCAGTATTAAATGAGAGTCCAGAACCAAGTGAAAATCCATAAGCGGAAAAGATAGTACTTGGATCATCAGAAGGCCTTTCCTCTCTATATTCAAGGTCAGTTATCCCTGCCTGCCTTAAAAATAATTTATTATTATAGTCGCCAATTTTATGAATATAGTTCACACCAGACATTCTAATATCTCCATACCAATGACCAGAATTAATATATAGCAAAGGAGTTGAATTAGTCGGCTCTATTAAAGAAGGATTTACGCTTGCTGAACCACCAAAAGAAACGTGGCTGCCCATGGCAAGGTCATAAGCACTTTCTGGGAATGTCAAAAACTGAGTCCCAATGGCACACAAACTAGAATAAGAAATAGTCAGATATATTATAAGTTTTCTAAAAGCTAAATGCATATGAAAGTGTATGAGCTAATTGAGAAGCCCAGTCCATAGAAAACGTATAGTCAATACGCGAATCATGGTTTTTTATTAAATCGTATTCTAGTCCCCAGCCAAAGGCGATTCTACCATTACCCAAACCTCCACGAAAATAATACAGATCAAGATATGTATACTCAACACCTATTCTAGGAAGCAGATTAGCAAAGGTATCTTTTTTAACTTCCTTCCCCACTCTATAATTTGTAATAAATCCAGCGTCGGCAACTACTCGAATATTCTTATAATTAAATTTCGCTCCAAACCGATAAATCGTAGGAAAATACTCACTATAGATTCTACCTTCAGCATAAAGGTCTCCAGAGTCCCAGTTATACATTGAATTTATATCCTGAATCATTAAACCGAATGTAGTTGATTTTCCAGATTTAAATAGAAATCCAATGTCAAAACCAATACCACTTCCTTTGTAGGACTCATTTACCGGCAGCTGATTCTGCAAAATTTTTATATTTGCACCAAAAGAGAACCAGGGTAGTATTCTTTGTGCAAAAGATATCATTAATGCATCCTCGCTAGTCTGCATCATGGTTGTTTTTGCACCAGCGCTATTTCTTCCTTGTATATCAGTAACCCCGGCACTTACCCAGGCGATTCCTAAGCCTGCAGTAGGAGGGAGTGGTGTTGCAAAACTAAGACCCGAAAGTCTTCTGTCAAGTGACATACTTGAATAGGATAGACCAACCTGTCTGTTTGTTAAAAATGCTGCCCAGGCAGGGTTATAAAAAGTGGCAAAACCATGGTCTTTTTCCGCAGTAAATGCACCGCCCATTGCAATCGAACGCGCGGTCACACCAATTCGTAAAAAACTACCAGAGAGACCTGCATAATCTTCGGCGAATAAACATGTTAAAACTAAAAGCTGATTAAAAATAAATTTTCTCATTTTACGACAATCAGCTTTGTCCAATTGTCACCAGGAGATTGATTTTTTGAACTAGAAAAATTAAGCCTGATAAAATAAACGCCATTTGCCACATGATTACCTGACATATCTCGACCGTCCCATTTTAAGGCGCCATAATAGGAATTTAGATTATATATGTTTGAGTGAACCTTTTCCATAGCAAAATTGAAAATATCTAGCTTTAACTCCTTGTTTACAATATTCCCAATATGAAAACGAACAAACCCATCATTATCTAATTGATTATGAGACAATGGTGAAAAAGGATTTGGATAAGCATAAATTTCACTAGGATCATGGTCTGCCTGATATATTTCCCAAGTACTACCTTGGACATCAGGCGATAGTGCGACACCATCAGGAGTACCAATCCATAGCTTAGGTATTGAATCCCTGTCATCGATTAAAACAGCATAGACAGTGTTTGTTAGTATTTGTCTTTGGTTGAGCAAACTTTTTTCAATTGGAGGGTCAAATCGCGCCCAATTTTCACCGTCTAAGCTTTTCCAAAGACCAGAAGAAGTCGCTACAAACACCAATGAATCTTTTGCATCAATATTATAGACTCTCTCACCAATTAGAGCCGTCTGCCACGATATTCCGCCGTCTCTAGAATAACTCAGGCCTTGCATCTCTCCTGATTCACCAGTGCTCACTGTCGCGGCCCAAATAGTCGTCTGCCCTCTCCATATTTGTCTTGCTAAGCCAACAACAAAGTTTCCAGAAATTCCGCTAGAAGGATATTTATAATGTTCCCATTCAATACAACTTAAAATCTCATATTCGTTTGGAGATATCTGTTTTATTTCTTCGATCAATGTTCCCTTATTAATTCCATTCGCCGTGCCAACCCAGACCCTGTCATCATATGCTAATACAGAAAAAGCTTTATGGTTATGATTACCACCATCAGCTGGGTCACGAGGGTTTAGATAATAATTTTTGAGAATCGGTATCTCATCTCCTGTAATTTTTGATGAGGTGTCTATAAAGGCACTATCTTGGCATGTAGACAGAGCACTTTGCCAGTCCATTGGCATAGGTATATTCTGAGGTTTTCTTAGACTGATAGATAAATCATATCGGCGCAGACCACCGGCCCAACTTGCTATCCACAAATATTTGCCAGAGATAGAGGCATCATATGTAACATTCGCCTGAGGAACAGTGACCGGAAGTTGCCAAAAGTACCCTTCTCCAAAAGGAACCTCAATATCTGACTCATTATCAATCGGTTGTGGTAAATATTTCCACTGGATTGCTTTTGTAACTTTTGTGATTCCAAACTCAACTGACTCAGAATTCAAAAAACCTTTATCATATACTGATATATAGCTTATTGATTCAGGTACAATTAAAAGCTGAATCTGACCAGTGCCAAATTCTGCTACAGACTGAACAGTAAAATATAAAACCCTTGAAGAGTTACCATTACTAATCTTTATTACTGTATTTTCCTGGATACTATCTAATAAAGTAATTCTATCTGACTCATTTGCTGGACTTACAATCATAAAACTTCCGGTATAACCAATACCAGCCTGGTACTCACTATCAAACCCAAAATATACACCATTTGTAGTGTCCGTGCCTAAACTGTCCCACTTAAAGCTAAATACCATAACCTCTGTAGGAGCGGTATCATACCAAGATTTAGCATTTGGGGCGATAGCCAATCCTAACCCCATAGGAGTGTCATTGTCATCACCAGCAAACGCCACGATTAGTGAATCATTTGTAGAAGCAATAGCAGAAACACCCCCATATGGTAGAACATTTGTTACAGCAGTTGGGTTACTAAAAATATCTACAATTGAATCAGTTGTTGACTGGTAAGTATATGCAGAATTTCCATCATGCATAGAAAGCCCACGGCCAGTGCCAAACCATGTTAATGAGTCACCCATTAACCGAATCTCTGCAACTACGTTACTAGCAAAACCATCATCAAAATAAGATACCTCACCATCACCAGCTGATTTAAGACTAAATCTTTTCGGAGAAGTAAACTGACCATTTAAAAGAGTCAGGCATACTAAATATAAAATTATATTATTGAATAATAACTTCATGAGTAGCCGTTAAACTGTATTCATCCTCCTTATCTTGAGCAATAAATTCCCAACGAAATGTACCGGGTTTTGTCTGATACTCAGGATCAGTATTGCCACTGCCAAAAACTGGAATTTTAAAACTATAGGTTCCATCCCCGTTATTAAGATCACCACTTGTTATGTCTGGCAAGTAGATGATATTCTCGCTTCCATCATCATACAAAAAAATATAATCACCTCTGTTCATCATAGAGTCTCCCTCTATATGATAAGACGTAAAACCAACCCACTTTATATTATCTAACCCATCCGCATCAAAGACTGTGGCACTAACAAGATGAAGAGAAAGTGTTGCACTAGAAGGCCTAACAATAGTGTCAGGTGATGCAATACTAATAATTCTTGGAATTATATTTCCGATTTTAAAAAAAGAAGACTTTTGTTCAGTTTGACCAACATAAATGGCCAAAATATTAAGATATACATTGCCAGAATCATCGCCAAGTGTATTATGAACAATTGTGCTATCATTATCAAATTTTAGTGTATAATAATCATCCTCAGCAATAATATCACCGTTCACACCACCATCTTCTAAGGTTAAGCTGTCAGGTGTATTTTCTATATCTGTCCCATGCCACTCAACAACTACTTTATCAAGAATCCTGCCATCTGCTTGAGGCAAAACTTTTGTACTTACATAAAGTTTGTTTTCATTCTGGTGAAAATTAAACTGAGTGTCTGATATATAAATTACTGCATCATCCTCAGAGTCTTTTACAGTGCATCCAAAAAAGAGACATATCAGAATTATTATATTTAGTTTATTAATATTTATTCTACTTTTATACATTATTATATCTACGGACTATAGAATTTACGATTATAAATATAGTCTACCATCAACATCCCTACCTGCTCTAGGCTTTTCGGACTACAATTCTGAGGTACGTCATCCATTGTATGCCAATAATTTGTAAATGCGTTTGGATATCTGAAATCAATGATATCTATAGCTGGGATACCTGCATACTCGTATAATGGAACATGGTCATCATATATAGCCGGTCCAACGACACCCTTAAAAGCACTAAGCTCTAGGTGTTTTGCTCTGTCCCATAGTGCCCGAACAAGCTTCCCATGAAAGCTCAACGAGTTTCTTTCAATTGGTAGTGATAATTCTTTATCGCCAACCATATCTAAAATAATACCTTCTTTTATTCCTTTTATAGGTATGTTCTTTGAAAAATAAATAGAACCCTTACAATAGCTCTCATTATTACCGGATACGCCGCTGTCTTCAGCATCAAAAAAAACTAAGTTGATACCAATAGATGCTGGTGATAATTTAAGTAACCTTGCTAATTCAAGAAGTACTGCCACGCCTGATGCACCATCATTTGCTCCTATTATTGGCTTTCTATTATTACTTTTATCTGTGTCTTTATCTGCCCATGGCCTTGTATCCCAGTGCGCTCCAATGAGCACCTGGATCGGGCTGGAAACATTGTACCGCGCAATGATATTTGTACCATTATAGCTTTTTTTTTCCCCATAAACATCAAAAGAAAAATCCTGCAACAAAACTGTATCTGCTAATTCTAGAACTGTCTCAGCAATATATTTTTTTGCCGCCGAGTGGCCTTTTGAACCAGGGTTCCTTGGTCCAAGAGAACACTGTTCTAACAAATTATTGTAGGCTCTTTGACTATCAAAAACAGGGATGCCAGTATCGCAGCTTAAATGTACGATAAAAATAAATGAAAATATTATAGTGAAACGCATTACTACCCCGTTATTGCTATGTTAATATCAAATCCAAAATCTCTGTCAATCTTCTCTCCCATTGTTCTGCTATCACTCTCTCTATACTCATATCTTAGACCACCGGAAATTTTATTTGAAAATTGGTATGAAATTCTTAGGCCCGCTTTCCAATTTGAAGAAAATGCACCCTCTTCAAGATCAATTTTATCACCAGACTTGAACTCTTTACTATCGTTCATATCAAAATTTAGTGTAAAACTAATATTATTATTCAATTTGATATCCCCATAATATGGAATTGGTATCGTCATACCTCCTCTATGGGTATAGGTGGTTGTAGATGTGTAGCTATGATCTTTTCTTATGGTTAAACCAGTAGGGAGCTCATCCAGAGATAAGTTTCTATTATGTCTAAAAGTGACTGAAATATTTTTTTTCAGGCTCATATTTAGACCAATTAATGGAGAAAAATTCATATTTATTCTTGAAGAACGTTCGTAATCTTTATTCTCTTTAACAAAACTTCCCAAATCAAAAAATCCCATATTATCTGGAGTAACATCCTCAAACTGCCAAGATCTTGTTTCTTTACCAGCATAGCTGTGATCAAGTGAAGCAGTTTTTGCAACCCACTTTATAATTGGCCATTTTTCCACGCCACCAACCCTAAAACTCCATCCTGGAAAAGGCGACCCTTCTGCAAACAATTCATCAAAGGCAATATAATCTCTGGTCATAGTCATTTGTTCAACGCTCGTACCACTAATCACCCTAGAAAAATTTTGGGAAAAATTGAAATTAATTGTGATTGCTCTTGTTAGCTTTAACCCTGAACGAAGTGACGCGTCTCTTTTATGATCCCAGCTACCAAGATTAGTTCCGACTTCTTCAGACTGTTCTAACCCATGATCTGGTATCCACCCAAATTTATACCCAGCAGGAACTTCACCAATTACTTGATTTGCTGATCGATTAAGCGTCTCTGTATAGCTTAATGATATCGGGTTAATTTTATCAATGAGACCATGAATATAAGTGAGAGACTTTAGCTCCTTAGTTTCTTTTTTATTTTTTGTATTACTATTTTCTGAATTCGGCTTTGTCCTTGATCGACTATTTCTTGATCTGGTTGCAGTTTTTTTAGCTTTAGTAGGAGGCTTATACAATAGTTCCATAAGCTGTATTGGTGTAAGCGTAAAACTGGAACTAAATCTAAGATTTGAACTAATATTCTGACCCTCTCTTGACAGGTCATCTGTCCAACGATAACTCGCAGAATAACTCATATTTGGTTTTAACCATTGAATGAACTTTGGGCTGTACGTCGTGTTCATTGTCTCTGTAATATTTGTAACTAGACCCGGGTCTAAATTTTTTAATGCTACCCAAGCATAACCCCTATAATCATTTAGCTTGCTCTGTCCGGCCCAAGCATATTTAGTAGACAGATTATTTGTGAATTTGTAATCTAAATTCATGTTTCTACTTAGGCCAAAATTATAGCTATCAGGAGATCTTATTGATGATCTGGTCTCATTCCATGATAATTTCTCTGTAAAGTTTAACGCAGTGTTAAATGCGGAGGGTGTATAAAAGAGCTCCCAATCACTAAAAGAACTAACGATAGGAATGTCTTTCATCCACTTTAAGGGACTAATATAATTATCTCTCCCAAAGGGAAAACTATAACTTATTTTACCTGAGTAAGACTCTGACCATTTTTGATTATATGTGATGTCAGATGACCTAGACTGAGATGCACTAAAATTAGTTTTAATATTATCAATCGTATATTTAATCAACTTATTATCTGATTTTGAAGTCTTTGATAGAGATGTACTAAAACTGATTGACTCACTCCGCGAGACTATTGAATCAGGAGGAGCCTTTTTATCTACTAGGATATCCTCACCAGGAAAATATTTTGGAGTATTGGTAGCTCTACTAATTGAAGCATTTACTGGTAAACTAAAACCCCATGACCTAGGTAACAATCGATGTAGATCAATCCTTCCGGATACATTAAAATTTTCCGAAGTACTCGTTCCTCTTGATAGCCTTTCTTGTAGGCGATGAAAGTCTGCATCCTGCCTACTATAAGTAAAATTTGCTGTTCCAAGGTCAGCAAGCTTCATTGTAGATTGTACTCTCATAGCTACACCACGATCTTTTTTAACTCCACTTAGACGCAATTCATCTACCCAGACCTCACCACTAATAATTTCATCAGAAGTATTTTTCACTCCCATAATAAAATACTGGATTCTGTTTAAAGCTGGCTTCCCTTTTATATATATTCTTTTACCTGTTTTCAGACCCTCATCATCTGTGTATATATATCTTTTTACATCTGCTGAGTCTACAAAAATATCCGTTTCTTTAAACCGCTTTACAGAAAGGGAATCTTTCAATTTAAGCTCTGCAAGCCAATCTAACTCAAGCTCAATACTGTTTCTACCCTTGTCTTCATCCCATCCCTTGTACACTGGTTGAGTAACCTCATAATAATCATCTCCTAGTCCAAAACGTAAAAAAACCTCAACATCTGTGTTTAGGTATGTTGTCCAAGGACTATTACCATATATATACATTTTCATCAAATCATATGTCATAAAACTTCTTTTTTGATCATCATTAAGTGAATATAAAGTTTTCTGAGCTGAGCCTGAGTGATAAGGAGGTAAATTATTGAACTGCATTACCAAAGACTGTTCTTTTGACCTAATTTGATTTATCCTATCATATTCACCCTCAACACCATCTGGAGGAAGATACTCTGAATTATCTTCTGTATTTATAACAGCTATCTGAAAAGAAGGTAAGTCTTTGTCTATACCTTCCGAATCTTGTTTAGGTCCAGCAATCAAATTTTCTTTTTTAAGAATTGGAGATATACTCCTATTACTTTGATAAGGTGGCGAAAATATACCTAGCTCTTGCCATTCATTACCAACAATCTCAATTTTCGCTATCTGAAGCGTTGAAAATGTAGAGTCTAAATCAGAAACAGCCAGTCTTATATATCTTATCTCATTCCACTCAGTCGTACCTAAATTTTTGAAATCACCTAGTGGTATTCTATATAATTTCCATCCAGTTTGTATACCATTCTTTTCAGTTTGCCCAGCTAAATATGTGGTGTCCACAAGATTAAAACTTGCTGAAAAATAATCGTTTACTTTATCCAAAAATCCAGACCTATCTAAGTCCTCAGTATCTGGATATTTTCCCCCTTCTTGAATCTTAGAACCTGTCCCATTCCCCTCAGTGCCATTCGCCTTAGAATAATCCATACTTCCTTGGTCATAGTTCCAATTATCTCCGTTAGGGTCATTGGGATCAACATCATTTCCTATATTTATCAAATCTGTTTGCCCTTGATCAATATAAAACTGATAGGTATTCTGCTCAAGGCATCCTCCCCAGCCATCTTCATAATCATCAAAACAACCATCCAAGCCTGTATCTTCTTGATCTTCTAAAAATCCATTTCCAAGAGTAAGTCCAGCTTCTGGAACATCTTCGGTATTTAAAACACCATTCCCATCCCAGTCTTCACTTATTTTACCTAAATCTATCGTTAATTTCCCCTTGGTTCCTTTCAGCCATATCTCAAAAAATTTACTCTGGGTTTGATCATAATCTCCTGAATATAGTGATGTAGTAACTCCTACCCAGGTTGAATCATTAATAATATTTTTTTGGTGCGCTCGCTTACGATGCCTAAGAATCAAAACATCCGTGGTTTCATTACCTGCTTGAACAGAGGTTGATTGGTTTGGCCAAATTTCTCTAGTACGAACTGGTATATATGGATTATACCAAAACAGTTCCCCTCTGTTTCTCTGTGAAAAAGGCTCTGAAAATGTTGCTAAGTCTTCATTATAATAATTTGGGACAGAAGACGCTTTCCAAAAGCGACGTTGGATAGATGGAGAAGTTGTACGCTTTGATCCTTCAAAATCGTCAATAAACGCCACACCGTTTGGGTCTCCAGTAGCTGCATTATTTATTGAATTAGGATTCGGCAATACCTGAGCAATCTCTCCCTCTATTGAAAGGCTAGTCATTTTATCTGTCTCAATAACAGGAAGTTTATCTAAAAACCTGGTAACACCATCAAGCTCCCACTCATAGCGACCATTCAAATCCCAGATAAAATTTCGAGTCGGTTCATAACCAACTTCAATTTTTTGATTCATAATTGACTGATTATAATATAAAGCAGTCGCACCAATAAATGATTTCTCTCCTAGATCCATCTGCGCACGAGTTCCAAAAATTGTCTTTTTATCAAAAGAAACTATTTCATGCCTATCATAACGAACCTTTAGATCTGCATTAGGATCATCTGCCGCACTACCCATTAGAACTATCGTACCAGTGAAATAATCAATCTGGTAATCAATACCTCTTTTTAAAACAATATTATTCTGGACTACTTCTTCACTGCCTTCAACTAGCATAAAACCTAGATTAATTGTAGAACTTTGATTGCTGTATTTCGTCTCAATTACAAATCGATTATCACTATTAATTTCTGAATTCACTGATGAAGTATACATCATCCCCGTCCCTAATTGCTCTTTTAACTCTTCAACATTATTACCACCTTTCAATGAATCAGAAAGTGCAAAAGGATGCAAAGATGGAATAAGTAATTCTCCATTAAGCATATTTAATATATTGCCAGACTGCACATCAATTATTTCATCATACTGCCTCTCTCCATTAACATCAAGGCTATCCAATCCAAACAATGTTATATATGGTAAACTAGTTGTTCTATCACGATCACTTTCCGGAGTTGAACGTTTGTTAATTATTTTAACTTCAAATCCTTCTTGATTAATCTGTGTCGTTCCAAGGTAGTATACATTTTTGAACATCAGTGGCCAACTAGGGTGATTAGGATGACTATTCCGAGGTTTAAGCATCATTAATGATAAATTTGTTCCAGCAGAGTCCGCAGCAGCACCCACTTCAAGTACAATTTCACCCGTATTACGATCTTCAAGGACAAAAGAGCATCCAAGTATCTCATTCATCACCATATCTCTTAGTCTTATATAGCCAAGATCAGCACTAAGCATATAGTTCGTTCCTGATTCCAGCCGGATAAAATTGCCTGTTTCATTATCATCTACATATGCTGAGTCCAATGGGTCAATAGGGTTAATATAAGCAGTACCAGTTACTGCGCCAGCTTCGTTGGTGTTGATTGATTTATATAATTCAAAATTCTTTACTACGAGATTTCCTATATAGTGGAGCCCATTTCTTAACGGATAAAAAGAAGGTATTTTGACCTGTTTAATTACTAGATTATGAACAACTGACGTGTCAACACCATTTCTAAACCAAGGATGAATAAAAAAGTATCGGTTTTTTAACCAGTCTACATCTCGAATTTGTTGTGTGCTTGATTGAGCACCTCCTTTGTACTCCTCTTGTTCTTTCTTCGCTTTCTCAATTGATGCAATCGTTGTAATGTCTATTGGCCCAAGCTTAGAGATAGATTTTATTCCAAATAGTCCCTGATTCTTTCCAGAAAAAGTAACATACTTAGTGGAAGGCAATGATAACGAAATATTACCCGCTTCTATCTTTTGAACAATATCATCCTCTAAACCTTCATAATTAATACGTATATTATTCTCCCAATCAAACTGTCTCTCTGAGTCCTGGTCCATATTAACGGTGATTCTATCTCCGATTTTTCCCTGTATATTAAGATGTTGTTTCTGGTCAAACTCTAGGTGCGTATTCTGGGTTTCACTTAATGAGGATCTTACTAGCTCTTGATCTTGAAAAATCATGTTACCTGTTATAGTAACATTCCCATTTAAGCTGAGGGAGGCGCGCCCAAGATTACCAAGGTCCATCCCTACTACTTCCATCATCTGTCCCTTGCGCTTGCTTGAACCTTCTAACGATTCTTTTTGCATAATTTCAATGAACTTTAGGTAGCTTTTTCTCTCATTATATTTTTTAAGGTACCACTCTACATCTGCGCTAAATGGTATTCTATAGGATTCTCCATCTATATACTCATTTATTGTAATTGTACTCCAATCCTTAGCAAGAACTATATCCGTTTGAAAATTATCATATTTAATTTTCAATATGCCTTTAGGTCTTGATGTTGAATCAAGAGGCTGGACAAGATTTACAATGTGATTTGGGAATGGATTAACAACAAGTTCAGACTCTGGTAGATAAAAAAATTGAGAGAATGAAATTGAATCAATATGTGATAAAGAATCTATCTCTTGCGCACCTAATTTCTGGTAAGGAGATAGAGCATTGGACAAAATCATGATTATGCCCAAGAATAATAAATATATGTGTTTTATAACCAACTTTCAGCTTTTAGTTAACTGATAGCATTCTATTCGATATATTCTCCTTTTCTATTTCAGATTTTCTTGTAACAATTTACACATTTTATTTAGCGCCACTCCTCTGTGACTTATTTTATTTTTTTCTTCCTTCGTCATCTCCGCAAAAGTTTTCCCTGTTTTTAGTACTCTAAAAACAGAATCATATCCAAACCCTTTCCCACCAATCTGATTCTTGGTTATACTACCTTCAATAACACCATCAGTCCAAAGTTCCTTATTTAGCGAATGATAACTAATAACTGTCCTAAATCGAGCAGTCCTAGATGCCATTTCTATTGAGGACATTTCAGAAAGTAATTTTCTAACATTGTCCTCATAAGACACATTAATTCCCGCATAACGTGCTGAATAAATCCCCGGAGCACCATTTAAAGCGTCAACCTCAAGGCCTGTATCATCTGCAATCGCTGGTATCCCAGTTTTGGCAAATACTGTTCGCGCCTTTATTAAAGAATTCTCTAGTAATGTAGAACCCGTTTCCTCAATCTCACCAATTTCTGGGAAATTATCAAGAGATAATATATTAACCCCTAAATCATTAAGCACTATCAGCATTTCCTTTTTTTTATCAGGATTATGAGTAGCAATTACTATGTCTTTAACTATTTTCATTGTTATTTATTGGTGGCAATTAAATGAATTATATAGTTTTAAAACTATCAATACAATGATTATAATATTTTCTTCTTCCCACAAGCGCAACTAAATCTTTATTAGAAACAAATAAAAATAAGTAAATGATTGTAGAAGAAAAGTTGAAAAGACAATAAAATATATTAATTTTCGCCGCTTATTTAATATTATCCTTTAATTTTTTATTAAAAGTATTTTTCTGTTGTTGGCTCGGTAGCTCAGTTGGTAGAGCAGTGGACTGAAAATCCAT
>CAZYDX010000040.1:0-18429 GCA_964646455.1 uncultured bacterium
CATACGCCGGCAGATTTACAGTCTGCTCCCTTTGGCCGCTCGGGCATCTCCCCGACTAACATTCGCCCTGACTATCAAAATATATAATCAGGATAGCATTCTTAATGAATATTTACGAGCCACCGAGAGGACTCGAACCTCCGACCGACTGATTACAAATCAGTTGCTCTACCAACTGAGCTACGGTGGCAATTCAATTCTTTGAAAATTTTCAATTAACTTTTTTTTTGCACATTTTTATCAATGTCTATTAATATATTTTTATTATTACAGTCACTGAAGACGAATGACATGAGTGTACAGCCTCATAATTTACATTAGAATTATTATTGTAGACAATCAATTTTACAAACTAAAACATATTTTTTTCTTTTATTAATTGGTAGGATTATTTTATTAAAAGCTTATTTTAAATACTGACTTTTATTATAGTATTTATTAGTTCTTTAAACATAATTCCTTGTTTTTTAGCAGCAATAGGCAATAAACTAGTAGAGGTCATTCCTGGTAGAGTATTCAACTCTAAAAAATAATATCTCCCCTCATCATCAAGTATGTAATCTAGTCTTCCATAGCCATAACAATTCAAAACGTTAAAAATATCTAAACTGTCTTTTTTTATAATATTCTCCAAAGGTTTGTCAAGTTTTGCAGGACAAACATATTTACTCATCCCCGGACTATATTTGCATTCATAATCATATAAAGAATGTTCTGGAATAATTTCAACTATCGGTAGCGGATTACCATCTAAAATGCCAACAGTAATTTCACGACCATGTATATAATCTTCAATCAAAACTTCATTATCATATTTAAAAGCTAAATTTATTGCATTCTGAATTGCATCATTATGCTCAACCATAGATAATCCAAAGGTGCTTCCTTGCGCATTTGGCTTAACAATACATGGAAAATCAAATTGGTTTAATTCATTTTCTTTATTTAAAAGCAACCAATTAGGAGTTAAGTAGTTATGATCTTTAACTATTTTCTTACTTTTGACTTTATCCATACATAACCTTGATGAATGGGAGTCCGATCCGGTGAAAGAAATATTATTTTCTTCAAGCCACAACTGAATAGTGCCATCTTCACCTGTTGTACCATGCAGGGCATTAAAAACAATATCTGACTCTTTAAGTCTGGTTAATGTTGATTGATAATCATCATAAAATTCAATAGGGATTGCCTTATGCCCTAGTTCATCACATGCTTTTATAACGGCTCTACCAGTCTTTATGGAGACATTTCTCTCGGCGCTTGAGCCACCCATTAGAACTGATACTTTCATTCTACTAATAAATTTGCTCCTGTTAAAATATTTTCTGTATAATAGTTAGGAGCATCATTATTGCTGAATCTATTTTGATGATCATTCCCATTCCCCGTTAAAACCAGCATGGATTCCATCCCTAAATTATTTGCTGGTTGGATATCGGATATTGAGTCACCAATCATTAAACAATTTGATAGATCAATATTGAATTCTTTAGATGCTTCCAAAAACATACCAACACCGGGCTTTCTTCTATCTGAAGCGTAACCTGGATGATCAATACAATAATATATTTTTAATAGCGGTATGTTATTATTTGCGCATTCATTCATTATATAGTCATTTATTTCAATCAAATCACTTTCTTTAATTAGCCCCCTGCTAATACCAGATTGATTGGTCACAATAATGAATTTACTTGAAAGAGATTTAAATAAATTGAAAGCATTAATAGTGTTCTCAAAAAACCTAAATTCTTTAACATTAGAAATATAGCCTGGATCATAATTGATCGTACCATCTCGGTCGAAAAATATGCAATCATATTTTAGCATTATTTATCAGACTCTTTCTTTATGTCACTTATTTTAAGCCCACTATTTATAAAATAAACTGATCCAACAATTAAATATGGCATGTAATTTGATGCATGCGAAACGATTGCGTATGTTAATGCTTCATCTTTTGTAACAAAAAATAATAACATCAAAGTAAATGTTATCCCTGCCTCATATGTTCCTAGTCCGCCAGGTAAAGCTGGGACAGCAATTATAATTGCTCCCATCAACAACATAATAAAATTACCAGATAAAGTTAGATATATTCCACAAGATTCAAGTAGCCAAATAGTCATTAAATAATAACAAACCCATATCAATAAGGTTGAAATCATGATACCCCAGGCATGTTTAGTTTTAATTATTGCGTCGATTCCATCAAATATTTTATCTATTATAGATATTAAAGTATTTCTGATCGATTGACTTATTAAATTCATAGAATAAATAAATTTTTTCCAGCTTATGAACCTTAGAATAATTATAATCGATGTAAACAAAAATGTCACTGCAACAAATGCGATAACCCAATGCCTAATTGTCTTATTCTCAGTTGGAAGCCAAGGTAAAAAAATTAATAAAAATACTAATACTGTAAGCGCATCAATAATCCTCTCTAACATTATTACGCCAAATGATTCTGATGTTGATATTTTATTATTTTGAGAAATAGAATAAGCTTTTAACACCTCACCAAGACGAAAGAATAGTATCCCATTACCAAAATATCCTATCATTGTAGCGCTAAATAAATGATGCAGAGAAATATTATTATCTAATGGAGATACAATATACTGCAACCTTTTTGCTCTAAAAATACATGCCATCATCAAAATAATAATAGCCGCAGAAAATCGCATTAAATCAACAGTTAAAATACGATTTAATAGGTCACTAAAATCGATATTATAAAAAGCGAAAAACAAGCCTATCGAACTTATAAAAAGTAAAAATAATATTTTAAATATCTTAATCACGCAAGTCTACTATTTCAAACTTATTACTATCAAGATCAGGCCTTATGTAATCTTTAACAAAGCCAATCGATAATATATCAATCAAAATATTTTGACTATTACTAATTTCAAGCTTAATCAATTTTAATAATCCGGTATCCCTATCAAATTCAAATAAACCACTATATCCTAATTCATAAACAATAAAATTATTTACGTAGTCGTTATTTTTATTATCTGAAAATTCTATAAACTCCTTATTCCCAGATAAAATATCAAATACTCCTAACTGCCTTCTATCAATAGAATTGTATACAATCTGATTCGTTTCATAGTTGATGGTAGTTATTAAATTATCGTTGACCAATATTTGGAATAATGGCGAATCATAATAATAATTAAGTTTATCAATTAAGTAGAATGAACCAGAAGATTTAAAACTGCTTTCAAATTGTTTTTGGAAAAAGCTGATATCCATTTTAATTATACCATCTTGATCTAATAATTTGTAAAAATTATCAAGTCGAGTTTCTCCACCAAATATTAAAGTAATGATTAAAACACATACTAAAAAAAGTTGGCGCATTTTGTGATTATTCTTTTATTATTTCAAGATAAGTATCATCAACTAACACCTCTCTAGCTTTACTGCCAGTAAAAGGACCAACAATTCCTGCTTTCTCCATCTCATCAATCAGTCTTGCCGCTCTAGAATATCCAACCTTCAATCTTCTTTGAAGCAACGAGATTGAACCCTGTTGATGAGTAACAACCAATGAAATAGCATCTTGAAATAGTTCATCATTAGAGCCTTCGATATTATCTCCATAATCATTGGTCAGTGACTCTCGAACTGATGGAAGAATTATCTCATCGGGTTTGGGCTGCTCAGTAATGTGGCCCATTATTGCTTCAATCTCTTCAAGTGTTAAAAAAGCATTATGCATTCTGAATACATCTGAGCTACCTGTGCCGAGATGTAACATGTCACCTCTGCCAATTAATTTATCAGCGCCAGGCTGATCTATTATAGTTCTAGAATCAATTTTGCTAGCTACTTGGAAAGCTATTCTTGATGGAAAGTTTGCTTTAATAACTCCTGTAATTACATCTACAGAAGGTCTCTGTGTTGCTATTACTAGATGTATCCCCACTGCTCTAGCAAGCTGTGCCAATCTAGCTATTGGAGCCTCAACATCTTTAGCTGACAGCATCATAAGATCTGCCAACTCATCAACGACAAGTACAATATATGGCATAATACTTTCAGCTGCTTTTTCCATTTTCTCATTATATTCTGAAATATTTCTTACAACTGCATCAGCTAGAACATTATACCTTCTATCCATTTCTTTTTCAAGTGCTCTAAGTGCAAGTATAGCATTATCAACAGATGTGACAATCGGTTCATTAATGTCCTCCATTTTTAACAAATGATACCCCTCTAAACTTTTATAAAGAGTCATCTCCACCTTTTTTGGATCTATCATAACAAATTTGACTTCATCAGGACTTGCATGATACAGGATACTACAGATTATCGTGTTTATACAAACTGATTTTCCAGAACCTGTTGTTCCAGCTATTAGTAGATGTGGCATCTTGGAAAGATCAAGTGTACTTATTTCGCCAGAAGTTGTTTTACCAATCGCCAAAGTCAACATAGAATCAGACTCTGCAAATTCAACACTATTTACAATAGACTTGAAATATACTGTTGCCGGATTCCGGTTAGGGATTTCTATGCCAACGGAAGACCTACCTGGTATAGGAGCTATTACTCTAACACTACTAGCTTCCATAACTCTGGCTAAGTCATCAGCCAGTTGGACAAATTTATTTACTCTAACCCCTTCAGCAGGCTCAACCTCAAATAGTGTTATAACAGGACCTGGATGAACATTCACAACCTTACCGACAACACCATATGTAGCAAGGGATTGAGTCAAATAATTCGCTCTTTCTACGAGCTCATCCCTACTAAGGGAATCAGATATATTTACCGGATCAGCCAATAAGTCAGATGATGGTAATATATATTTTCTCTTAGGTTTTTGCCTATCTTCAATTTCATCTATGTCGACTTCAGTATTCTCTACCATTTTCTCAATGTGAAGGTCTTCTTCAATTGTTTCAATGTCATTAGGAGGTTTTAAATAATTTATTGACTGTTTATTTTCAGAATCAATGTCTTGAATATGTTCCAAAGATGTCCCTTCTGTAGCTTGCTCATTGGGGGCGAAATCTGCTTGAATATTCTGGCTACCAGTGTCATCGACATTGCTCTTTTCATCAGAGTTTTCAATCATATTATTAATTGATGCATCAACACCTTTATCAATTCTTATTTTTGACTTTAATTCTTGTGTATGTTTTCTCTTCTCATCTTCTTTTCGAGATTTTTCACGATTTTGTAAATATTCAGATTTCCATAAAATAAATTTTTCCTTAGAAGTAATAATTGGCTTATAGTAATCAAGATCAAAGTAGGCCCTAATCAACATCAAATAGAAAGTAATAAGAAATAGTATACACCCATAAATACTAAACATATCTATACATAAATCAGCAATGCGCCCAGCTAATAATCCAGAATAATGAAACTTAGATGGATTAATATCATAATGAATAGATATTATGCCGATTGAAATAGATAATAATAATATTGCAAGAAGACAGTAAATTGTTACTTTTATGGGATGCTCTTTATCATTTTTAGAAAAGAAAACCCATCCCCAGAAAATCCCAATGGCTGGGAATATTAATGACATATACCCAAAACCTAGTTTTATTAAAAGGTGTGATACCAATACACCTAAAACACCCATTGGATTATTAATATTTACAGATGGCCTTAAAGAAGGTTCTTCACTGGGGTCATAGCCTAATAGACTAATAAAAACGAAGACAGATATAGCTAGTAATAGTATACCTAATATTTCTAAACGTCTATCTTCTTTTACTGAAGTTTTTTTTAGCATGCGGATTTAAAGCTAATTATAAGAAAAAATAACGAATATTTATAGCAAGATATTTTCTATTTTAGATTAACTATACAAACTCCCATTTTTATAAAAAGGCGGGTTGATTATTTGCGCTTCTTTTAATTTTCCTCTCACATCAATATTAATTTTATTACCTATTTTATTACTTGATATATCTATATACCCCATACCGATACCTTGTTTTAAACTAGGGCTCATCGTTCCACTAGTTACATTGCCAACGACCTCCCCCTTATATACTATATTATAACCCACCCTAGGAATAGCCTTGTCTAGCATTATAAAACTAAAAAGACACTTGCTAACACTATTACTTTTTTCAATTATTTTGTTTTTCCCTATAAAATGACCCTTATCTATTTTAGTGATCCAACTTAATCCTGCTTCTATTGGATTAACTTTTTGATTAATATCATTTCCATAAAGTAAATAACTCATTTCAAGTCTTAATGTATCTCTACAACCTAAGCCAGCTGGTACTAAACCATATTCCTTTCCATTCTCAATCAAAGCTTGCCAGATATCATTTGAAGAATTTGGAGAGCAATATATTTCGTATCCAAGCTCACCAGAGTATCCAGTACGAGACAATAATATTTTATGACCTGAAATCTCTATTTTATCAATAAAATGATAGAACAATAATGATGACAAATCTTCCTTAATCATTGATTGTATAATTTTACGAGAAGCTGGACCTTGGATAGCAATCATATCACAATCCTCACTTATATTTTTTATTTCAACGTCATGTATTATAACAGATTTTAACCATTGAAAATTTTTATCAATGTTAGAAGCATTTACAACCATCATGAAAACATCTTCTTTTTTATAAATAATTATATCATCAATGATTCCACCACTATTATCACAAATAGCAGTATATTGTGCCTGGCCTATTTTTAATTTAGATACATCATTGACTGTAACTAATTGAAGAAATTTATCTGATGCTTTTCCTGAAATAATAAACTCACCCATATGGCTAACATCAAATAAACCAGCATTCTTTCTAACACTAAGATGTTCGCCTACTATACTGCTATAAAATACCGGCAGTAAATAACCAGAAAATAGCACAATATTATCACTATTTTCTCTATGCCAATTATAGAGAGATGTTTTTTCTACATTATTATCCATTGAGATGCTTTAATGCCGCTTTTATTATGCTCTCAATAGTATGGTTTTTATCATCTTTGTCTTTAAGGATTCGGCCCAATGCTTTTTTGGATTGATGCGTGTTATAACCTAGAGATGAAAGTGCATTAAAAGCATCATCATATAATTTATGACTTAGATTGTCATTGAATCCTATGTCCTCATTTCCATTCTTTATAAACTTATCTTTCAGCTCTATTATAATACGCTTTGCTGTTTTTGCACCAACCCCAGGAATTGCAGTTAATGCTCCTATATCACCAGAAACAACTTTTTCTTTAAGCTCATCAGGTAAAATTCCACTTAAAATCGTAACTCCAAGTTTTGGACCTATACCACTTATTCCGATAAGTAATAAAAATATTTCTCGCTCAAGTGTAGAATGAAAACCATAAAGGTCAAGTGCATCTTCTCTAACATGTAGATACGTATATAATTGTATTTTTGCATTAAGCTTAATTGTTTCAATCGTATTTTTGGTTGAGGCTACTTTAATACCAAATCCGCCAACCATTATGACAACAAAATCTTTATGCTTTGAAATTATACTCCCGCTTACTTGATAAATCATATGGCCTGATAATTATTAACGAAACACAGCCCCACCGCCATTGCATCTGTAATATCAATAGGTTTAGGTATTTCTTTTAGATTTAATATTTGTGTAACCATAAACTGAACCTGTTCTTTTGTTGCCGAACCATTTCCACATAATGACTGTTTTATTTTCCTTGGCGCAAATTCATAAATATCTAAATCAGATTTAGCACCTGATAACATCATAACAGCTCTTGCTTGGCCTAGAGTAATAGCTGATTTTACATTTTTACTATAAAATGAATCTTCCATGACCATTATTTCCGGATTAAACTTACTAATAATCGATAAAACTTCATCATGTAGATGCATTAACCGTTTTTCTAGACGATCTTTTTTTTGTGGCCTAATTGCACCGTAAGCCATAAGCTTTGTTGATGACTTATAAAATTCTAATATACAAAACCCAGTTATAATAATGCCCGGATCGATAGCAATTATTCTTGTTTTTTTCAACTCTCAGAGGCTATTAAAAAATTAGAATATACTTGATTGACGTCATCATGATTATCAATTAATTCCATAAGATTAATTATTTTATCTTGATCGTCTTCTTTTACTGTTTGAGTCGACTTAGGAACCATAATTATATCAGTAGATTTTAGATTATACCCTTTTTCTTCTAATCTATCTTTCACATCCATCAAATCGCTTTGGCTAGTAGTAACAAATACATTATTTTCAGACATCTCAAAATCACTTGCACCGGTTTCAAGTATATCGTCAAATAATTTTCCTTCATCACCGTTAAATGCAGATATAACAATTTCTCCTTTTCTCTCAAACATCCAAGAAACACTTCCTGGCTCAGCTAGATTACCATTGTTTTTATTTAAAATATGTCTAATCTCTGATACAGTTCTATTTTTATTATCAGTGATAACTTCGATATAAATAGCAATGCCATTAGGGCCATATCCCTCGTATGACATTTCTTCATATTTTACTCCTTCTAATTCCCCAGTACCTTTTTTAATGGCACGAATAATATTATCTTGAGGCATATTATTAGAACGCGCATTTGATATTGCTTTTCTCAATCTTGGATTTGAATCTTGGTCTCCACCACCAAGCCTAGCAGAGACAGTTATTTCTTTAATAATTTTTGTAAAAATTCTACCTCTTTTTGAATCTTGAGCACCTTTCCTGTGACGTATATTTGCCCATTTACTGTGACCAGCCATACTATTCTTTAACCATATCAATCTTTGTTCGTATAATCCAAGAATCTTTAGCACCTAAACGAGATATTGCACTAATCGTTTTTTCAGCACTTTTCCTATCAATAAAATTACCGATTCTTAGTTTATATAATGGTGTCTCAAAATCAATATAAACAGTGTCACCTAAAATATTTTGAAAGCGCTTTGCTTCTGCCCGTGCAATAGAGGCGACCGTAGATTCAAAAATTTGAATTCTAAAACCTTCACTAACCTCTGCTTTTAATTGTTTTAATGAATCTAAAATAAAAATATGCTCACCTGTCAATACTTTGTTAATCACAATAGGGAATTGAGGTGGATCCTCTCTAATAGTATTCATATTAAACCAAAACAATGAATCATTATTTTGAGCATAAATACTAACAATAAATAAATAAATAAATGTTAACCTTTTAATCATAATTGTCGAATTTTTTCTAACGATATCCAACCTCTATTTCCATCAAGTAATATTATTTCTACCCAATTATTTTGATCTTGATTTATACTAACTTTCGTCCCTTCATTCACCTTAAATAATATTGTATTATCTCCATAAAAAGGCCCAGAATAAGCATCAACCTCATTATCAATAATTATACCAAGCTTATTATCATTTTCATCAAAGAACCTATCTAAAATTATACCGTGCTCAATCACTGCTAAAATGATTAAACTTAATATTATTCTGTCCAGCATGACTTTGTTGAAAAAAAACAACCTAGATAATAAAAATATTATAACCGCAAAAAATATTGTTATACCGCCAATAATAAGCCACTCTTTTAAGGTATATCTAGATTTAAAATTCATATATGATTTAACTAGAAAAAACTCATCTGGAAGAATAATTCTGTCTTTTATTCTCGCATTTACTATTTCGAGATTATTAGTGACATCTGAATTTCTTGGATCTATCTTAAGTGCTTTATTATATGCCCAAATAGCGTGGCCAATCATATTTTGTCTAAAATATGCATTTCCTAGATTATAATAGAGATTGTAGCTCTCCCAGCCATCAACCAAGATACTCTCGTAGACATTTATTGATTCTAAATATTTTGAACTATTATAATAGTTGTTAGCCTTAAAAAATCTTTCATCAAAATTTTGCGTACATACATTTGAATAAAATAAAATCAGAATTATAAAATATCTCATTTAATCTGCCTATCAATTTTATATAAAAGGCTTATTGTTTCACGCTCAATATCAGTTTTATTATCATTTTTCATTTGTCCATAGTAAACACTATCACATTTTTTTAAATGCCTAATTAAATTATTTAATAAGTCCTCATCAATTCGGCCATTTAGAATATCCGCAACAATAATTGTATCAAGATTATCAGAAGCCAATTGAAGTTTATCTTTTAAATATAAAAAAATTATTTTTGATGGTGACTCTGATATATTTCGTTTTGAATCTTTTACCTTTCTCTTTGCGCTAGATAAAGCATTTTTTGATATTCTAGCTGGCTTACTATTTAGCCTGTAACCAAGAAAGGTATTAAGAATTAATGGAAATGGAACCAATAAAATAGAAAAAAGATATAAATAGATTACTTCATAAAATATATCTTCACCAATTTTATTCCATAATGGCTTATTTGTATAAATATAATTTATATCTTTACCTAAAAGTTCAACCTCTTTTTTTGATAGACCATTATTATCAAAATTATTCCCATCCCCTTTTGTAACGGGAATAATTGTAGCACGAGAACTAATTTTCTGCCATTTTTCTTTTACTGGATCAAAGTATGTCATTGCTATAGGAGGTATAGAAATTTTTCCAGATATACGAGGAACTAAAATATAATCCCAACTCATGCGACCAGATAAAGCATCACGAAAAACATTTTTTTCAAAATTTTCTTTTGTTGAGAACTGATCTAATTCATCAGCAAATTTGAACTTTGGGAGTGTAAACAATCCTAGATTCCCTGTTCCCTCAACAGTTACTCTGAATGTAATAGCTTCATTTACATAGGTTGAATCTCTGTCTATTGCTGTTAAAATTTTAAAATTTCCTACTGCTCCTGTGAAACCCCCTGGTTTTGGCTCAGGAAAACTTTTAGTAGAAATTTTTCTTACAGGTGAACGTAAAACTTTTGTTTCTGTTTCCGTAAAAAATGAATTAAAGAATGGATCAAAAAAAGGATCTCTTTTCCTCCTGGATCGCTTTTTCTGAATTTGAACTTTTACCACTAATGGCTTTATAGTATAGTCACTTCCTGAAATCGGGAAAAGAGCAACTTTGTACAATGTACCTACATCATATCTAACCCCATTTAAATCGACTTTTTTAAATTTTATCTGGTTTGGCCTATATAATTCCTCTGTCCAAAACCCAGAAAACTCTGGAACCTCAAAAGGTTCAATAGATATATCTACTTTTTTATAAATCTTATAATTAATAGTAATCTGCTCTCCAAGATAGGCTTTATCTTTATCTAGCTCTGCAGTAATAAAAACATCAATGTCTGATTGCTTTTTTGTTGATCCAACTACCTGAATTGAAATTTGATTAGTTTTTAACTTTCTTTTCCCGACTATTACTGTCAATGCTGGAATAGATAATATTCCTGATTTCTTAGGTGCTAGTGACCAGGACATAATTCTAGAGTTTGTCACACTACCATTAATCCATTGCATACTTGTCTGTTGACTTGGCCCACTGATAATTGAAAAATCTTTTGTGATTCTATTAATATTTACATCACCAAAAGAATCAGCATCCTCAATCTCTATTTTATAATTTATTAAGTCATCCACAGAACATTTGTTCTTGTCTACAAAAGCTTTTACCTGTAAACAGTAAACAATAGAAAAATTGATAACTATATAAACTAAAGACCTATACATCAGTCTTACCAATCCTTATCAAACTTGAAGGACTTTGTTTTTAATATTTTTTGTTTTTGGTTAATCTTTTCTTGATCTTTTAGAGCATTTAAAATCGCCTCTGCCTGCATTAATTCATCAGATTTATTTTCATTTTGTTTAAATGATTTTTTTTCTTCACTTTGACCTGCATTATGTTTCTTTGATTTATCCTGGTCATTTGAATCGTTTTCTTCTATATTATTTTTATTATTTTCATTTTTATTACTTCCATCCTCGTCAGCATTAGACTGACCATCATTTTTATCTTGATTTTTCTTACTTTTACTATCCCGCTGCTGATCTTCATCATTATTGCTCTCGTTATTTTCTTTATCCTCACTATCTTTTTGTTCTTTATTCTGGCTGATTTGGTTTTTTAACAGTTCATAATTTATTTTTGTATCGATATCTTTGGGATTTAACTCTAATGATTTTCTGTAAAATGCGAGGCTCTGCTCAGCCTCTCTTTTATCTTGTAAAATTCTAGCTATATTATAATAGGCTTTCGATTTTAATACTTTGTCTTCAGAGTCCAATATATTTCCAAAACTGTTTAATGCCCCTTCAATATTATTTTGGTAATACGCACTAGAACCTATACCATATTGAGCGGCTTTGTCATCAATTCTTTGTTCTAGTACTGATTCATAATATTTTTGTGCCTGGCCATACTTCTTTTCCTCAAATAACTTTTGTCCTATATCTTGACTAAACAAATAATTAAAAAAGACATAGATAGAAAAAATAATATATTTATTATTAATCATCGAATAGATATTTAATTCTTGTTGGCACTACAAAAGAAGTTGTAAATAATAGTAGTGAAATAAATGCTAAAGGCTGAAATCTTTCCTCAAATTCAGAATATTCGTGTGAATTTATTTCTCTTTTTTCCATCGCGTCTATTGCTTTATTAACGTCTGTATAGTTATGACCATTATTTGAGAAATGAAAAAACTTACCACTGCCTGCATTGGCAATCTCTTTCAAAATATTTTTATTTAGTACTGATGTTATTAATCTACCGCTATTATCTCTTTTATATTCAATCTGGTCCTTATTTTTAGATGTTGTCGGTATCAAACTTCCTGCATTTGAGCCTATACCTATAGTATGAACCTCTATTCCTAATTTTAGGGCCTGCTTAGATAAATCAACAGCATCACCTTCATGATCTTCTCCGTCTGTTACTACGAGGACGACTTTATACTTATCATCATCTTTTGAAACCAGGTCTATTGCCTTTTTCATTGCCGAACTAATAGAGGTTCCTTGGTTAGGTATCATTTTAGTATCTATCGCATCTAAAAATAATAAAGCTGCCTCATAGTCTGTAGTCAGAGGTAAATACAAATGACTTGTCCCAGCGAATACTATCATTGAAACACGATCACCTCTTAGGCTTTGTATTAATTTTCTGACTTCAAATTTTGCTTTTTCAATTCTCGATGGCTTAACATCCTGAGCATCCATACTTATAGAGGTGTCAAAAGCAATTACAAGGTCAACTCCCTGCCTCTCAACTTTTCTAATTTTAGTTCCGAATTGAGGTCCAGACGCTGATAGAATTAAACAAAAAGCTCCAGCCATAAATAAAATATATTTTAATCGCTGTTTATTATAATTAACTCGGTTATAATTTTGGTTTCTTATTTTTATTATTGCATTAGGAAAAATATGGTCTTTTTTATCCGTATATATTTCTATTATAAACATACTAATCAAGGGTAATAATAAAAATAAAAACCATATGTTATTAAACGACATTATACTTTAACTCTAAATAAATATTTTTTTATTATTATATAAAAAAACATAATTATTATTGCTGGAATTAAAAACAAAATATAAAGCTCCTTATATTTTGTATAACTCTTCACCTGTATTTCTGAGCGCTCTAATTTATCAATTTCTTTGTAAATACCTGCAAGTGCATCTCTATCAGTCGCTCTAAAAAATTGGCCACCAGTTTTTGATGATATTTCTTTCAATGTTTTAGTATCGATCTCATTGCGTATCAAACCTCTCCCAGGGATTCTCGAAAAAGACTGATCTGTACCAGCAGCAATAGTGTATATTTTAACATTAAATTTGCTTGCAATGCTCGCAGCGGTAGTTGGGTCAATTTCACCCGCATTATTACTGCCGTCAGATAAAAGAATCATGATTTTACTCTTTGATTCACTGTCTCGTAATCTATTAGTTGCATTAGCAATTGCCATTCCGATTGCTGTACCATCATACTCTCTATCTGCGACATTAATCTCATCAACCAACTTATTTAAAACGGAAATATCAACAGTCAGTGGACATTGAATAAAAGACTGACCAGCAAATACCACAATACCTATTCTATCGCCATTTCTAGATGAAATAAATTCTTTAGCAGTTTTCTTTACTACTTCTAGACGATTAGGTGAAAAGTCGTCTGCCAACATACTACTTGATATATCTAAAACTAGTAAAATGTCAATTACATTAATTTTTGACTCGCTAAGCTTATCAACCTTTCGAGGACGAGCTAATGCAATAACAAGGAAAAATAGAATACATAATTCTAATATTATTAATATTCTATATCTCGATTTACCTCTGGATTTAATATTTTTTGAAAAATATTTTTCAGAAGAGAATATTATTGTTGATTCTTGGTCCTGACCATATTTTGTATAGTATACAAATAAAAAAGGTATGATTGCTACAAGTAGCAGGAGCCAAGGGTGCTGAAAATCCAATTTATTTAATTATGCTTATTAAGGGTATTTTGTTAACGATAGAAAATCGATTTTGTTCAAAATATAATTTTTAAATAGAACAAATATTTATTATCGCTATTCTTCAGAATCTTCTTCTTTACTAGTCTCAGAATCTGTTTCTAAACCATCAATAATTTCTTTTTTACTAGAGTCAACGGCATCTCTGAACTCATTAATTCCTAGACCTAGACCTCTTGCTAATTCTGGCAATCGTTTTGCTCCAAAAAGTATTAATACAACTACAAGTATTAATAATATCTCCCAAGGGCCTAAATTAAAAAATGCTAAATTAATATTTTTTAATGCCATTTTATCTCCAATTTATATTAGCGCAAATACCTTAATATATAGTATGCAACAGCAATACCAATAACACTAGTAAAATTAAAACTCATTGATAGTCCGAATTTTAATACTATTACTTTTAAATCAATTATTACTACTCCCAAATCATTATTTACTAGGCCCCCTAGGTCAAAATTAATCGAGGTCAAAAAGAAATCTTTAACAACACTTTCTGGAAGCAATAATGAGAAAATATTTCCAAAAACACCCCCAAATACAGCACCTATGAATAGAGATAAAACAATGATAAATAGTTTGCGCTTTTTCATAATAAATTTTTATAATCTTTTCAAATGAAATTAAATATTGCCTGGCCTTATTTTAACAAACCACAAAAAAGTATTAGCTACTATATATCCTAAACAAATAGGAAGAAGCGCAAAACCTCTCCAGATTAATATAGATAATGAGCATACTATTAAAATTAATAATAATATAGAATTAGCTGAACTATACTTAAAAGTAATCAATGGTACTTTAGGGAAATGTATTGGGCTTAACATAAGTATACCAAGAAAAATCACTAGCCCTAACGCTACATTTGGGTCACCATAAAATCCTTGGCCGCCAATCTGATTATTAAAATACATAAATGCTAATATTGTGACGGTTGATATAGGAGTAGATAAACCAATAAAATAACTCTTGTGTCCATCTTCTTCAGTTTCAAGATTATATTTAGCTAGCCTAACTGCTCCACAGATTAACGGAACAAAACTTAAAGTTAAACCTTGAATAAATTGCAGATCTTTAGCGTAGAGACTATAAACTAAAATTGACGGTGCTACGCAGAATGAGACTGTATCTGCTAACGAATCAAACTCTACACCAAACTTTGATGAGATGCCTAATAACCTTGCTATTTTCCCATCGAAAATGTCCATTAATCCTGCTAGAAGAATTAATAAACCAGCATTAATATAATCACCTCTCATAATTAGAATAATGGATGTAAACCCAAGAAACATATTAAGAATAGTTAGAGAATTTGGGAAAAATCTCTTTTTTGACTTTTTATTTTTTTTATTATTCATATTTTCCTAAAACAGTTTCACCACCGAATACTTTTTGGTTCATTTTAATATTAAGAGTGATATTAGCTGGAAGTATAATATCTGTTCTAGATCCAAACCTAATAAAACCTAGTCTATCACCTACAGACATTTTTTCTCCTTTGTCCGCATAACATAAAATTCTCCTAGCAACTAAACCAGCTATTTGCTTTACTATTATTAATCCAAATTTAGTTTCAATAGAAATTTCAATTCTTTCATTATTATCTGATGCTTTATGGTCAAAGGCAGCAAGAAAGTTACCCTTGACATAGTTAACACTATTAAATTTCCCATTTACCGGCATTCTATTAGCATGTACATTAAAAACACTGAGAAATATTGATATTAATTTAAATTTTTCTCCATTTTTTTGATTATCAATATCAGCTATTTTAATTATTTTCCCATCTGCAGGAGATATAATTAGGTTATCTTGTTTTGGTGTTATACGAGCTGGATCTCTAAAAAAATTGAGACAGAAAATAAGTAAAACTGTTAGAATACCAATAATAATATATATGCCATACATGCTGTAAACATAGCCAGCAATAATACTCAAAAACCAAGTAACTGCAAGTGGAAATAAGATGATATTTCCTTCAGACGCTAATTTCATCTATAAGTCCCCAGTTTAAGTCTAATATTGAGGTATCCATTTTCTCTATAAACTTTAAATTTAATTTTATCTCCAGAACGTAGATCTTTCTCTGCGATAATGTCTCTTATATCTGATGGGGAATTTACCTTCTTGCCAGCAGCAGTAATAATAATATCTCCTATGGTCATCCCTGCTTTTTGCGCTGCACTGTTTTTATCTACATGCACCACTATAACCCCTTCACGAAAGGGAATATTCAAGTGTCTTATCATACTTCTTGTTAAAGGTTGTACAACCAAGCCAGTTGTAAAACTTCTATCAATACTACCAGAAGTTTTTAATTCTTTAGCAATACGCTTTGCAGCATTTATAGGTATTGCAAAACCAATACCAATAGATCCTCTATTATAATTTGATCCAGTAAAAATAAAAGTGTTAATTCCAATAATCTCACCTTTAGCATTAACTAAAGGTCCACCTGAATTTCCAGGATTGATAGCAGCATCAGTTTGAATCATATTCTGCAATACTCTACCTGATTCTTTTTGCATACCAAAATCCATATGATTAGCACTAACTATGCCCACACTGGCTGTGGGTTGATTACTAATACTAAATAATTCAAAAGGATTTCCTAGCGCTATAACCCACTCGCCAATAATTAAATCATCAGAATTTCCCATTTCAGCAAATGGGAAATTACTACCATCTAATAATAGCAGTGCTAAGTCTGAGGTTTTATCAACACCAATTATTTCAGCATCATACTCATCACCGCCAGATAATGTTACTGTAATTTTTGAAGCATTCTCTACCACATGTGTATTTGTCAAAACATATCCATCAGGGCTAATTACGACACCACTTCCAGAGCTTTGCATAGGATAAATTTCTGGCGGAAAAAAATAATTAAAAAATGGATCTGGACTAGAATATGCTACATTTTTCTGCACATTAATACAAGCCACTGACGGACCAACTTTTTGAATCGCACTTGTAATTGCAGTTTTTCTAGAACTATCAATGCTTTGCTGACTAAAAAGTAAAACGGTCAAGTATGTAATTAATAAAATGAATTTGGTAGCTCTAATTATCATATTCTACTCTTAATAGTATAAGCCCACAAGCAGGAGCACGATGAATTTGTACATTTTTTCGCGGTTGATGCAATAATGATCTAAACTCATTTATTGTGAATTGTCCTCGGGATACTTGTACCATTGTTCCCACAATATAACGAACCATATGATGAAGAAATCTATTCCCCGATATGTCATAAATGAGCATATTTTTATCTTTTTTCCAGATTGAATCATAAATAATAGATTTCGTATTACTTTTGTCGGGATTGAATTTAGAGAATGATAAGAAATCATGTTCTCCAATAATGATTTCTGATAATGACTTTAGTAGATCTAAGTGAATATCATTTATTAGCCATGCCTGGTTTCTGTATAATATAGAATTGCCCGTATATAATTGATAGCGATAATATCTCTTAATTGCATTAAAACGGGCTTCGAAATCACTATCTACTTCTACAACAGACATAATTTTACATTCCTTTGAGGTATTAAAATTAATTGCACTACAAAGTTCATTATTACTAAGCCTTGAATCTAAATCAAAATGCGCAACCTGCCCAAAAGCATGAACTCCTGCATCAGTCCGCCCAGATCCATGAACTGGAATTCTAGTTTTTGTTCCGGTTATTATTTTTAATGCATTTTCGATTTCACCTTGGACTGTTTTTTTTTCTTTTTGTAGCTGCCAACCACTAAAAAAAGAACCATCATATTGAATTGTTATTTTGTATCTAGACAATATCTCTGGTTTATCCTATAATTAATTACTTTTAATGTCAAACTGGAATGATAACAAATACTGGACATCATTACTATGTAATTTGACCATTGGTAGTAATGAATAGTTATTATTGTTTATCCTGGATAGATAAAGTGCATTAATACCAGATATAATATGATTAAGAATAATTCCACCAACAATAAATCTTCCTGTAAAATATA
>CAZYDX010000041.1:0-16143 GCA_964646455.1 uncultured bacterium
GTATATATATACGATACAGGCGGGTGATTTTAGAGAAACAAAAAAGATGGTTCTGCTGAAGTAACTATTTTTATAAAAATTTAACAGTTATTATTACAAAATAACTGATACTTATCGGAAGGTTAATGGCATAAAATCCATTTATTTTGGATATTAACACTGGTGGTTAAAATTGAACTGTATCAAAATGAAGAATGCTACATTTAAATTCATTAGTTCTTTCTTTTATTTGTCAGTCAGTCTATCACAATGGTCATCAGATTCTTCTATTTCCCAGTCATTTGGAAGCGGTATTCAGGCGCAGGCCGTATCCACCTCAGATGGAGGGTTATATATTGCCTGGCTGAGTGACGGTAACTATCATGTCTACTTACAATACCTAAATAACCTTGGTGAGCCACAATTAGGCGACGGGGGATTAGTCATTAGTGATAATCAGAATGCTAGCTGGATTGCAGTTTACCATTTAAATCTTGCGGTTGATCAAGAAGGAAATGCGATTATCACAACCTTAGACCAGCGTGCTGGTAGTGTGTGGGAGGTTTATACTTACAAAGTTGGCTCTAATGGGACAATGTATTGGGGTATTGATGGTCTGGCGCTTACTTCTTCGGGTGTTAGTAATATGTCTCCACGGTTGGCTATTAGTGATGATAATAGTGTTATTGTAACCTGGACCCACAATGATAACACGGCTCTTTTCCAACATATATCATCAAACGGTACGCTTCTTTGGGGAGATGGTATTCTTATTGCCGATGATAATGCTACAATAATTTCTCCTAAGCCTGTCACTACAACAGATAGTAATATATTAATACAGTGGATTCGCCAGACCGGTCCTTTTTGGGCTGCAAATAGTGAGCTATATCTCCAAAAATACGATTACGATGGTAACGCATTGTGGAGCGAACCGGTTATTGCTGCTGGTCCAGTGGTTTTTCCCATGGGGAACTGGTCACAGCAATTATTACCTGATGCAAGCAGTGGGAATTTTTCGGCGTGGACAGAAATGTCTGGAAATGTTCAAAATGCCAGAGTACAGCACATGGACACTGATGGCAACCTACAATGGGATGGAGGTGTAAATTTTTCAGACAACTCCAGTCACTTTCGGACATCACCAAAATTAGCTATTGCAGAAAGCAACCAAAATCTTATTGCTGTTTGGAACGAGTCAAATGGTAGTCAGTCCCAACGCGGTGTTTATGCCCAAATGGTAGACAATGATGGAATTAAACTCTGGGGATCCAATGGGACAGCGGTTATTGATTTGAATGATGGCTACGACTATCTTGATCTTTCAGTTCATTCGTTTGGAGATGATATGATCTCAATCTATATTGAGCAAGCAGTAAATATGAATGGGGATATATATGCGACGAAACTTGATCAGGCGGGAAATCATGTTTGGATGAATAGTAGGATAGCTGTCACAAGTTCAGGAAACTCAAAAACGGATTTGACAACTGCCAGCGGACCGAACTGTGTGTTTATTGTGTGGACAGAGAATGGTTCTGTGTATGGACACTGTTTGCGTTCTGATGGTACTTTTGGACCTCCGGATGTTACTCCACCACCTTTAATTAGTGATCAACAAATAAATGAAGATGAAGAATTAAACATAGACCTATCCGATATCGGTGAGACTATGACCTATCAGGCCTACAGTGATACCGCTGCGGTGTCTGTGATTATCGATGGTCAGAGCCTATTGTTAACCCCGATACCAAATTGGCATGGAATCTCAAATATTACCGTTTATATGACAGATGAAAATAGTCTATCTGACACAACTAGTTTCGTTTTGACTGTCTCCTCAGTCAATGATCCACCTTCAATTGAGTCCGTGGATGATATTACCATTCCAGAAGATGGTATCGGATATGTATATCTTAATGCCATAGATATAGACACGGATGAATTGATATATAATTTTTATTCAAATCAACCTCTCTTCAGCTTTGAACTCATTGAAGATACTCTCTTTATTAGTCCAGTTCTAAATTGGAGCGGGTATTCAAATTTAATAATTTATGTTTCTGATGGCGAAAATAGTGTTTCCACCTCTTTTGGAATTACAGTGACTCCAGTAAACGACCCACCATCAGAGTTTGAGCTAATATCTCCAACAGTTTTGGATACATTTCAGATTAGTTCATTAACGGAGGATACCATCCCTTTTGTTTGGAGGTCAAGCTTTGACGTAGACAGTGATCTGACCTATAAGCTCACAGTAACACTTGAAAATTCTGGCGATGTCTATACGCAAGACTACCTTAATATTTCTGATTCTAGTATATCCATTTCTACATATGAGTATGCTACGTTTATGACGGATCGCAGTCTTACCCTATGTAATACAGTTTATGTTGTCGAGGTATCAGACGAGGAGTTTACTGTGATATCTCATGAAGGAGAATTCGTTCTTACCAATACCTTATTATCAATAGATAGTGACATAATACCAGATGTATTTACACTTCATCAAAACTATCCAAATCCGTTTAATCCAATTACATTACTGAGTTATGATCTACCTAAGGATGAATTCGTTAATATTACTATATATGATATTTTGGGTAAGATGGTAAAAACGCTAGTAAACAGCTCACAAACTGGGGGATATAAATCAATTGTGTGGAACGCTACTAATAATAAAAGTGAATCAGTTGCCGCAGGTTTATATCTATATATGATACAAGCAGGAGAGTTTAAACAAACTAAAAAAATGCTGTTGCTAAAATAACTATTCTAATGGCAACTCATTAACTGATGAAAAATTTCAAAAGGATTATTCCAATCATTCTTCTCATGGTTAATTCTGTGATTACACAAGACCATTCCATTAATTTTGATGGAAATAATGATTATATACTTATCCCTGATAATGCGGCACTTGACCTAACACAGAATTACACACTAGAGGCTTGGATATTTCCGGAGTCTTTTTCCTGGCTTGCTGGAATTATCTCTAAATATCAAACTAGCGCTGCTAATGGTTATATGCTTAGACTGACCCATCAGTCTCCTTATACTGGTTTAGGCTTCGATGAGGTTGTTACCAATACAGGCCTATTAAATAGTAATCAATGGTATCATATTGCAGCTGTAAATAATGGAGGAATCAGAAAACTCTACGTAAATGGTGTAGAGCATAACCTTAGTGGTTCCTCATTGAATGTATCTGCAAATAATAATCCATTAAGAATTGGGTCGGATTATGCCAGCAGATATTTTGATGGAAGAATTGATGAGGTAAGAATCTGGAATATTGCTAGAGGTCAGGATGATATTATCACAACCATGGATACAGTTCTATCAGGGTCAGAGGCAGGATTAGTGGCATATTACAGCTTCAATGAGGGAAGTGGCATAATATTAAACGACCAAACAGGTAATGGTCACAATGGAACTCTGGTTGGCGGTGCATCCTGGGCATCAGGATACACCTTATCAGGGTTACTTGGAGATGTGAACTTTGATGAGGTTTTAAACATCTATGACGCGGTAATGCTGGTTGCGATTATGCTTGAATTTGAAGATGGCAATGAATTTCAGTTCTATGCCTGTGACACAAATCAGGACGGTGTTCTTGATATAGAAGATATTGTTCTATTGATGCAGTGGATATTAGATATTGATTTCAATATCCGTGATCAAATTTCTAATAGTCAGTATTATCAGGATAACAAATCTTTAGTGATTGAATCAAACGGGGGGGTTTCTGGGTTTCAGATTCAATTATCAGAGCCTGTATCTGTTACAGATATAAACCTACCTTCTGGATGGAATTGGAGCCAAAACGGCGCAAACTTCATTGCCTATAGTATGGACGGATCATTGCTATCAGATAAATTTATAATTGGGCTTGAGAGGCCTACTAGCATCGAACAAATAAAACTCGCTGGCTGGGGAGGTAAAGCCATACAGGCTCAGAAAGTACCAATGCCCAATAAGATTGAATTAAAAGTAGGCCCTAATCCATTTAATCCGGGATGTACTATTTTATTTACATTATCTAATGAAGTAAATATTGACCTAGCTGTTTATAATATCAACGGACAGTATATGACATCTATTTCTAAGGGAAAACTGAAAGAGGGCAGTCACCAGCTATATTGGTCGCCATTAAATCTCTCTTCAGGAGCTTATTTTATATATATCTCTGATGGAAATACTTCGCAATTTGCAAAAGTGATATATCTGAAGTAGTCAAATGAAAAAATTTATATTAAACATTATAGTTTTACATTGGGCTTTGGTATACGGTGATACAACAGTCGTAGCGTTTGACGCTGTGCACCAATATTTTGGAAGTAGTGGCAACAATCGAATTGTGACTGATACGATTCAATTTCCTGATTCAAATATTGAGTACTCAGATATCATAATGCACATCAGCCTAGATTGTCCCACTGGTGGCTGTGATCCCTGGGACAGAAAAGCTAAGATCTCGGTGAATCATATAAGTGAATGGTTTGAGATAGGCCGGTATGTTACGCCTTATGGGATTGAATGCGGTTGGGATCTTGATGTAACAGACTATCGTTCAATTTTAACAGGGGATGTGCCATTACGTTCTTATATTGATACGTGGGTACAGCCAGGATGGTTGGTGTCAATAGAGTTTGAGTTTATAACAGGAATACCTGAGAACTTATTTACAATCATTAGGAACGTATGGAACTATGACTATGTTACCTATGGTGACCCAAGCAATCCGGTTAATATATCAACCATAACCGAGTATATTCCTGAAGATACAGAAGAAGCATATCTTAGGATTACTACGACGGGTCATGGCCAAGGAAATACCGATAATGCAGCCGAGTTTTCAAATAAGCGGCATAATATCTTAATTAATGGTCAAACTTCATATTTTCATAGTTTTTGGCGAGATAATTGTGAATTTAATCAATGCTCTCCTCAGAATGGAACCTGGCAATATGATCGAGCGGGATTTTGCCCTGGTGACAAGGTAACACCACAGGATTTTAGCATAATAGGAAATTCACTTCCGGGGGATACAATACAGCTTAATTATATATTGGAAGATTACTTTAATGAATGCTCGCCTAATAATCCTTCCTGTGTAAATGGAGTGACTTGTTCCTCGTGCAATTATAATAACACAGGCCACACAGAGCCTTTTTATTATATTGGTTCACATTTGATCTTTCATACAGAATCATGGCACTCAAATGCAGATACTTATCTGGCTATTACGAGACAGGATACATCCAGTGGCACACTGGATATATATCTCGAGAATTATGTTCCTGTATACGGTGTGCAATTCAAAATTAATTTCGATGAAATAGAAGGTATAGATATATCTGAATTAAGTTTTCAAAATGGAACAGGAGGCAGAGCTGAGGAATTTGGTTGGACTGTTGGGGTAAATGGGTCAGGTCTTGTAATAGGCATTGCTCAGAATACCGGTGACCCGATTAAGGCAGGAGAGGGTTTGCTGACGAAGATTCCATGGAATGGCGGATCGTTTTCTCAAATCTCGGGATCCGTTTCTCTTTCTGATATTCAGACGTCAGGATATTTTGGATCTGAACTATCCTATGAGACTGGTGAACCTATTATTATAGAGCCAAGTCTTTTTAATGAAGAATATAATAACCTACCAGGTAGACACACTCTTTTTTCTGCCTACCCAAACCCTTTTAATCCAACAACTAACATTCAATATTATTTAGCAAGTAATGAATCTATAAATATTGTTATTTATGATGTTTTGGGCAAAAAAGTAAAGTCATTTATTAAAAATAATCATGATGCTGGTTATGGATCGTTTATTTGGGATGCAACGGATGAGAGAGGTCAACCAGTATCTGCTGGAATGTATATCTATTCAATTCAGGCAGGTGAGTTTATACACGCTAGAAAAATTATACTACTTAAGTAGTATTCAAAACCAGATATATGATAATAATTATATTTTAAGGAAAGGTATATTAATAGTAGTTACTGGCTATTTATCCAGGCATTTGACATGGGCAACGCTAAATTCATTAACACCTGTTTTAAATGTTCGTGCTTCGACTGACACATAGCAATAATCACCATTTGATTTTAATGCCCGATACTTAACTTGGCGATTCTCTTTTGGAATTGCTTTTTGGACGTAATCTTTATCATCAGGGTGAACAAAGTCAATTATAGGTTTGCCCTTCATTTCATTTTCCTGATAGCCAAATTGTTCTAGTAGCGCGTGATTAACGTTTACTAAAATTCCTTTATCATCAGCAACAGACATTGGTGTCGGCGAATGCAAGAAACTCCAGCTCCATGCGCTTTGTGCAGACTCAACCATTTTAGTCATATCCTCAAATGTATCGGGATAATTGCTACCATCATTATTTATATTAATTTTTCTGAAATCTATATGCTCTTTGATGCTTTTTTCTAATTGTGAAATCTTTTCTCTTTGCAGGTCAATAGTTTCTTTTTGGGTTTTAATTAAGAGTTCATTGTTGCTATTGTTTTGAATATTAATTGTTTTTCTATCTTCACCGTACTTTTCTATTTCAATATTGTCCTTATCGTTCCATTTTAAATCAACACCAAGAAAATGAGCTAAATTATTAATATTGGCATTAGTGGGTTTTGTTTTTCCTTTTTGCCATAGGTAGAGGTTGGATCTATTTACTCCAATCTTTTCAGAAATATCGTTCAAATTTTTCTTACTATTTAATAGTAAATAATTAATTAATTCAGTTTTATTCACCAATTATATTATAATTTTTTATTTCCATTTAAAAACAATAAATACTTAATGTACTCTATTATTATATAATAGCAAATTGCCTATGAAAACAAAAAAAACGCTATCATCAGAATATTATCTAGATCAAAGTATTTACGAAAAAGAAAAAACGAATATTTTATATAGAAATTGGAATTACATAGGTCATAATAGTGAGATTAAAAATGCTGGTGATTATCTGACCACAGTTATAGGTGACGAGAGGCTTATTATTATTCGTACTGATAGTGGAGAATTAAAAGGCTTTTATAATGTTTGCCGTCATAGAGCTCATACATTATTAGAAAAAAGAGGCAGGGTCAGTTCCATTACATGCCCATACCATTCCTGGAACTATTCAATAGAGGGTGAGCTGAAACATGCAAAAAACGCGGACAAAATGACCGATTTTAAGAGATCTGATTATTGTCTAACATCTTTTCAGGTTATTGATATTTGCAACTTTATATTTGTTAATCTTGATGATAGTGCTCAACATTTGAACAGACAGGCTGTGGGTTTTGAAAAAGACTTAAAAAAAAAGATACCCTTCTTAGATAAATTAAGGGCACTCCCACCTGATAAAGAACGGCCGTCCGTTATTGGGGCAAACTGGAAAATTGTGGTCGATAACTATCTTGAGTGTTATCACTGTACGAAAGCACATCCTGCATTTGTTAATATGATTGATATGTCACGCTATCAGACAGATGTATTTAAACTTTGGTCAAGGCAATATGCACCTAATACAAATCCAGACAATAAAGCCTATAAATTTAATAGAAATTCATCTGTTCAGGATATGTGCTTCTGGTATATATGGCCAAACACTGCACTGGGATATGTTCCAGGTGTTGAGGCATTGTTCTTCAGTTCTATTCGTCCTAATAGCATTGATAAAACAACCAGATACGGACACTGGCTAGTTACAGATGAAACGGTGCTTCCTGATGGATTTAGTAATTATATGAACAAAATCCTATTTACAGAGGATATTTCTATCTGTGAATCTGTTCAGAAAGGTATTAAATCAAAGTCTTATAAAAAAGGACCATTTATGATTGACCCAGAGCACTCTGGCATCTCAGAGACCGCGGTTCAATCTTTTCATGATTTAATTCGCAATTCACTATCAACAGACAGTGAAGTTGGTTAATTAAAATTTTAATCCCACTAAGGATCTGATCTTGTCCATAGATTCCATTACAGTTATACTCTCACTGTGTGACGATTTTTCTGACTCTATTAGACCCATATTCTTACATTTTTCAAGTTCTAGAGCCTGCTCTCTCAGTCCATGGCCTTTATATTTATTTGGGTGGGAGATTAGTTTACCGTCGTTCAAAAAAATTTTGAAAGATGTTGGCGCATAAAAGGTAGGTTCAATTTCAATATATCCCTCAGAACCAGAGATTATAGCTCTATTTGGTTGTGAGTCATACATAGAGCATGTAAGGTTTGCTATAGCGCCGTTTTCATAGTTAAATAACATAGATGTTTTCGCATCAACACCCTTATCAGTGAATACAGATTGTGCGATAATTGATTTTGGAGCTCCTAATAGCATATGAGCAAACGAAACCACATAGATACCAAGGTCTAGCAGTGCACCACCACCTAGTTCTTTGGTCCACAGTCTGGGGTTTTTTGATTTTTTGAGATTTTGTCCATGGCAGGCAGATATTGACTCAATACTACCTATAGTTTCATCTGAAACAATGTTACGTATTTTTTCCATATGAGGTAAGTATCTCATCCACATACCATCGAGCAGGGCTGTATTATTATCTGCTGAGGCTTTTATCATTTGTTTTGTTTCTCTTATATTCATAGATAGAGGTTTTTCACATAATACTGGTATGCCAGCATTTAAAGATTCTATGGTTTGATTGCAGTGTAATGTATTTGGCGTGGCAACATAAACAGCGTCAATGTCAGATCTATAAAGGAAATCATCCATATTAGTATAGCCTTTACATTCTTGAAAGGAAGATGAAAAGTTTTTAGCATTAATTTCAGATCTAGATAGCACTGCAGATACTCCATGGTTATTAAGTTTCTTTATATCTTCCGAAAAAGCTTTCGCAATACCACCTGTTCCAATGACGCCCCATTTAAATTTTAATTTTTTCATATTTTATTAATATGTTATATCTATTATATGTGTTTGCAGTAAAATTATAAAATAATAAATTTATAGTCTTCTCAAATTATATTTTAAATATCAAATGAATTACAAAGGACTAATATGAGATATTTTGTTACTATACTGACACTGCTAACCACGATAATATTCGGAAAGAGTTCTCTTACTGTAGAGATATATGAATTAGAAAACGGTTTAACGGTAATCTTAAATCCAGATAAAAATGAACCCATTGTCTATGGCGCAGTCGGCGTAAAAGGTGGTGGTAAGCAAGACCCGGCGGATGCAACAGGGATAGCACATTATCTAGAGCATATGTTATTTAAGGGTACACAGGATCTTGGCACAGTTGATTATGAATCTGAAAAAGTATTTTTAGATAGTATTGAGGTACTGTACGATGAACTTGGAAATACTACTGATGATGATAGTAGGCTAAAAATTCAGAAAAATATTAATGATCTAAATGTAAAAGCCTCAGAATTCGCTATACCAAATGAATTCTCAAAATTATCAGAAGGGTTTGGTGGAACAGGCGTTAATGCTTTTACGAGTAATGATATTATCGCCTATGTGAGTCAGTTTCCACCTCATCAGATAGCTAAGTGGCTGGAGATAAACACCCATCGTTTTGAGAATCCTGTTTTTAGACTATTTCAGTCTGAGCTTGAGACTGTATATGAAGAGAAAAATAGGTCAATGGACAACGCTTTTAGGATGCTATTTGAGGAATTTTTTGCAAACTTTTTTAAGAAACATCCATACGGTCAGCAGACAATTTTAGGAACTAAAGAACACCTAAAAAATCCATCTATTAAAAAGATGAAAGAGTACTACGAGAAATACTACGTATCTAATAATATGTATCTGATGCTGGCCGGAGACTTTGATCTAAAAATAGCAAAGGAAAAAATAAAAACCACCTTTGGAAGATTAAAATCTGGCCCAGAACCTGATTTCGTGAATGTCTCAGAAGAGCCTTTTAATGGAAGAGAGGTAGTTAACAGCAGAAAGACACCAATACGTTTTGGAATGATGGGCTTTAGAATGCCACCTCCAAACCACGAGGATAATGTAGCCCTAGATATTATAAGAAATATATTTAACAATAGCTCTAGGACTGGTCTTCTTGATAGGCTGAGCATCGAAAATAAGCTGCTCGGCTCATCTGCCATTACCGGGCTAGGCGGAGCAGATCACGGAGCAATGGGTTTTATGTTCATTCCCAGGCTGATATTCCAGACATTTAGAGGTGCAGAGAATGCGGTACATGATCAGATTGAGAAGGTGAAAAATGGCGATTTTAGTGAGGAATACCTACAGTCAATAAAACTTACAATTATTCGTGCCCATGAGTCCGGCCTTGAGAGTCCATCTAATAGATTGAATTATGGAATAGAAATGATGCTTATTAACAGAACCTGGGAAGATATTGTTAATTATCCTGCAAAAATTGAAAGCATAGATAAAACTGAAATTATTCGAGTAGCGAATAAATATTTTAAAGATGATTATTTGGTTTATAGATCAAAAATAGGATTTCCCAAAAAGGATAAGGTTGATAAGCCGCCGTTCAAGCCTGTTAAGCCAAAAAACTCGGAGCAAGTATCTGCATATGCAAAAAAACTAAATAAAATTCCTGCTGGTGATATTAGAAGCGATTTCATTGATTTTCAAAATGGAACTCACAATGAAGAACTATTTGATAATTTTCATTTCTATCACAATGACAATCCGGTCAACTCCATATTTACAATGAGAGTAGAGTATGGAATTGGAAACTATGAAAACAATAAACTTTCGTTTGCTTCTAGACTTGCAGGCATGATAGGCAATGAGAAATTTAGCTGGAACGAACTAAAAGACGAGCTTCAAAAAATTGGTGCTACCGTAGACTTTTTCAGTGATATGAATTACTGTGGTTTAAATATTAAGGGTTTTGATAAATACTTTGATGAGACAATGAACATAGCTGGTGATTTTTTAAAAACGATGAGAGTAAGAAATGAGGACAAGAAGAAATTAAAAAAACTTATACAGGAAAGTGTTGTTGGCAGAAAGTTTGAATCAAGAGAGTCATCTGTTAAGGGGAATGCCCTAAAGTCTTATGCTTTGTGGGGAGATAAATCTAATTTTTTAACTAGACCAACTACAAAAGAAGTTAAAAAGATGGACACAGATCTTTTAATGGAACAGATAAAAAATGCGATGATGGTTGAGACATCTGTCTTCTATACTGGAACCTTGGGAAAAGATATTGTTAAAAACGCTGTCAGTGAAAATTTCATTATTAATAAAAATCTAAGGAAATCTAACTCTCCACTAAGGTGGGAGAAAAAGTTAAAAAAATCCAATACGGTATTTTTTTACAATGATAAAAAAGCAGTTCAGAGTCAGGTCAATATTCTCGTGGATGGGGATGTGATGAATCTAAAGGATAGGCATAAGTCAAATGTTTTTAACAAATACTTCGGTGGAAGTATGTCCGGTCTTGTATTCCAGGAAATAAGGGAGTTTAAATCGCTAGCATATTCGGCATGGGGATCATATCGAAGTCCATACTATTTAGATGATTCTGGGAGATTTGAGGGCTTCATGGGAACACAGGCTGATAAAACTATTGAAGCAATCGAGACATATGTACAACTTTTAAAAGAAATGCCTGAAAAACCACTACGCACAGAGGGTATAAGATCTGGGTTGCTAGAGTCTCTTAATTCATCTAAGCCTAGATTCAGAAATATGAGTCTAAGTATAAGAGGCTGGGAGAAACAGGGATATGTATCTGACCCTAGAAGAACGAAAAAAGATGTCTATTCAGATGTAGAATTTGATGTTATAACAGATTTTTATTCTAACTACATAAAAGGCAAACCTATGACCATAACGGTTGTAGGGAATAAAGATAAGATAGATATGGAAAAATTATCCAAATTCGGTGAGGTTATAGAAGTTAAAAAAGAAGATATATTCAATTAATCCTCAACAAGATTTTTTAATGAGTTTGTAATTAAACTCTGTCTTTTATCGTTAGTTTTTAACTAGATTTCTTTAGAACATACTCTATTAGGTGATTCTATTAAAATAATTCGTAATATCTTTGCTATCGTACTAATTAGTTGTCTATTTAGTCAGGAAAATGAAATCGAAAACGATAACATCTCAATTGGGTATGGTAGTTTTATAAATCTTGGAAACAATGTTAAACCATTCCTGAATGATTCATCGAATTACGGCCAGCACCAAAAGGTTTCGATGGGATTTGGAATTAATAAGTTCGGCGTTCCTTCAAGAATTTATTCGTATAGTAATACTGTCTATTATAAGCTCAATGATCGCATAATTGCAGATGCTAACTATACGCTGTCAAACGTGAGAGGCTCACAGTATACAGAAAAATATGGATATCAACTTTTAAATGATATAAATGGCGAGTTTGATGCGGGTGTACGTTATTATCCATTTAAAAACTCGTTTTTTAACATTGATACCAGAACCTACAATAGCCCAAGTGGGAACGGTACTTCTGTGGATCTGGATTTTATGGGTCTTACATTAAAAAGACTATTTAAAAAAGGTTATATAGACAACAATTTCAGTGTTTTTGATTAACACATAGGTCCAAATAGCCTATTTGATATAGCAAATCAGCTCTCAATTTTTTGAATTTTATTAATATGTAGATAAATAAACACTAAATTTATTCATGCGTAAGCATTGTGTACTATTATATAGCGCTTTATTTATATCCATTTTAAGTGGACAGCGTGTTGTCGGCTATTATCCTCAGTGGATTCAAAATACATTAACACCTGATAAAATAGATTACGATGTAATTACCCATGTTATCCACTCTTTTGCATGGCCAGATGAAGAGGGGAATATACAGCACTATGATAATATGTTATCCCAGTCCTTAACTGGTGTGGTCCATGATAATAATGCTAAAATACTGCTTGCATTTGGTGGCTGGGGCCAGTCTTGGGGGTTTGCGACTTCCACTTCAACACCTGAGCTTAGAGAGATCTTAATTGACAATATTATCAGTATCTGTGAAACCTATAACTATGATGGTATAGATATCGACTGGGAACAGCCAACGAGTTTTACAGAAAAAAACAACCTCACTGATTTTGTTGCCGAACTGAGAGGTGCGTTTGATAGTATCTATCCGGATTGGATTATTTCTATGGCTGTGCCGGTATCTAATTGGTCTGGACAGCACTATGACTTTGCACAACTAAAACAGTACGTTTCCTTTTTTAATGCAATGACATACGATATACATGGAAGTTGGACCAGTGACGCAGGTCATAATTCACCCCTTTATCAGTCACCACCCGGTGACCCAGATGGTTCTGTAAGTACTGGTATTAATTATTTAAAAAATACAAGAGGTATTGAAGCAGAAAAGCTTAACGTAGGTATCCCTTTCTACGGAAAAGAGTATAACACTACAAATATAAATGAATCTTTTACCGGTGAGGTTGTGTCCAGATTATATAATGAATATCACGGACTTATAGGCAATGGCTGGAATTATATATGGGACAATAGTGGCCAGGTTCCATATCTACAGAATGATAGTCAAACGAAAATCATTACGATTGACGATTCACTTTCTGTTAGCCTAAAAAGCGAATACGCCATCGCTAATAATCTTGGAGGCCTAATGATCTGGTCACTAGGCTCCGACTATATTGAAGGTGAGCAAAAACTTATTCAGTCGATGAAATATAACTACCTAAAAAGTGATAATGACCTCAATCCAGACATATATTCTATTAACATTTTAAATTATCCCAACCCGTTCAATGATCGGACAAATTTCAAGTATACTCTTCAAGAAAACTCAGATGTAAGCATAATTATATATGACCTTAAGGGTTCTGTTGTTAATAATTTGGTAAATGAATATCAGACCAAAGGACCTAGGATAGTGTCTTGGAATGCGACTAATGAAAATGGTGTGTCCGTTAGCGCGGGGGTGTATTTATATCAGATCAGAGTAGAAAATAATACGGTTACTAAGAAGACCATCTATTTAAAATAATTAAGGATGCAAAATGCCCTCAATCATAACCGGAAGATGATCAGATACATGATAGCCACTCTGAAGTCTTATGTCTAGGTGCTTATGGGTAGAAATATCAATTTTTTTGGAAAATATATAGTCGATTCTTTTATTGATATTTTTTTTTATATCAAATCCATTGAAAGTGCCGGCAGGCCCTTCATGGGTATGAAGAGATAATTCAATTGTATCATTTAATTTTGATTTAATTAGTTGTATTTCATCGCTCTTTGGTAGCCCATTAAAATCACCCATAAGAATAGTTGGCTCCCCAAGTACATTTAATATTTCTATTTTATCAAGAATAAGCCTTGATGATTCCAGCCTAGATCGCTGGCCTATATGGTCAAAATGTGTGTTAAAAACCCAGTGGCGGGTTTTGCTCCTTTTATTTTCAAAGTATCCATAGGTACATACTCTTTCAAGGGCCGCGTCCCAGCCAATTGATACTTTCTCTGGCGTTTTAGATAGCCAGAATGTTGCCTGTTTAAGTAGGTTATATTTTGTTGAGTCATAGTATACTGCACAAAACTCACCTTTAATTTTCCCATCTTCTCTGCCTACACCTATATAATCGTAATCAGGTAGATTTGTGTCTATGTATTCAACCTGGTGAAGCAATCCCTCTTGAATACCTATAAATGATGGTCTGTTTGTTTTGAGAATTTTTACAAGCTTTTTTTTACGGAGGTTCCAATTATTTGTAACGTCAATTTTGTTGTCATATTTAATGTTATAACTAATAATGGCACCAAGAGTATCCGCGGTAAGGAGATTCTTCATTAAAAATAAAAGTAAAAAAGGATGTAATATTCGTTTTAAGATAGTTTAATTAGGTTATTTAATTATTCAATGTAGTATAATAAATAATAGATGTGACACTTTTTAATTATATTTTATTTATGGTATTTTCTATGGTCAAGTGGGAGAAAGAATGCACTGCACCAAGTTGTTTTTAATAGCGTTTATTTATTTATTCTTAGACAGTGTAATATTATTTGGAGAAGTAAAACAAGATTTTCAATGTGGGAATATTGATCTGGATATAATACCAGATCAAATAATGAACCACAGTTCAACAGAATCTATAGAAAGAAGTGAATATAATATTGATCTTGCGCTTCATATTATTTATGGAAAATACGATCAGACAGATATCAATGTAAGTATATCTGTTAATCAATACTATGCCAACGCTTCGTTTGTTGTGTATGATATTTTCTCAAAGCATTGGGTTATGGATGAAATTATCAATTTCACAGAACCGAATCAGACTATTCAAATAACAATACCAGACAAAGCAGGTCCACACTATATACAAGCGTATGGCCCAGATGAGAATACCATTATAACTGCGGCTGTTACCAATTCTGAGGGCGAAATTCTAAGCAGCTGGAATTCAGAAGACTATATATTACAGCAAGAGGTCACATCATCCGCGAGTGTTTTTTATATTTTCGACACAGGAGAGGGAGTCACCGATGTTGGAAACATACCAGATGATGAACTGATGTCCGCAATAGACAGATTGAACGATAATATGCAACTCTCTCAACTTAGCTTTTCTATTGACACCATAAACAGAGTACACAATAACGACTGGGCGATTGGTATGGATATAGGTGCGCAAACATATGAGTCTGTACCAGCGTTGTCAATTGAACCTACAGAAATATTAAATATTTTTTCGATAATTGGTTATAGTCATAATTTAGCACTAGGGGGAGTAGGTATATTTCCATGGTATCTAGACACTTGGGACTCTGTCTACTACCGTGCCACTATAAAAAGTTTTTATTACACAGACCAAGCGTTGGCAGAATCGCGCAGTCATGTATTTGATCATGAGGTCGGGCATGCACTTGGACTGCTACACACATTTAACTATGGTTGCGGTTCTTCCCAGCATGGAGACTATGTAGATGATACGCCTATGCATGCGGGTGCAAACTGGGGCTGTGCAGAGGGCACAGATTCATGTCCAAATGATCCTGGTCTTGATCCTGTCGATAATTTAATGAATTATGTGTATAGCACAGAGTGCCCTATGTCGCCATTTACACCTGGACAGGGAATTAGAGCTCTCTGGGCCATTGATACATGGGTTCCAACTCTTATAGATACAATAATACCAAGTATTTGGTATGTATCAGTTAATGGATC
>CAZYDX010000041.1:16243-17957 GCA_964646455.1 uncultured bacterium
TTATTGATACAACAACTTTAATCTCTGGATTTACTATACAAAATGGTAGCAAAGGTATATCTTGTCATAATTCAAGTCCAAAAATTAAAAACTGTATTATAAAATCTAATGTATCTAGAAATGCAGGAGGGGGAATTGCATTATGGGATAGCTCAAATGCTATTTTAGATAATGTAATAATTAGCGGAAATATTTCCAGTTGGAGGTGGCCTCCAGGTCCAGGTGCGGATAACAATGGTCAAGGTGGAGGGGTATCTATAATTAACTCATCACCTACATTCAGGAATGTTGAGATAACTGAAAATTTTTCAAGATTGTTAGGTGGTGGTGTTTCTGTATCAAATGGTGCTCCAAATTTTATTAATTGTTATATATTCAACAACTATTCAGAACAAAAAGGAGGTGGTATTTATTCTCAGGGTATTTCAAATATTCAATTTACCGATAGTAAGATTTTTAACAATGAAAGTGGTTACTGGGGTGGTGGTATCCATTTCGGTACACCTGGATTTGTTGATTCTGTTCAAGTTTACCTAACAAATGTTGATATTTTTTATAATCAAGCAATATTCGGTGGCGGAATATGTTTAAGCGATCCTATTGTTTTGAATTTGGCTGGTTGTACAATAAAAGAAAATATAGCATCTACTATTGGGGGTGGAATAGCCATAGAAAATTCAGGTTATGACAGTGGAATAATTTTCCTTGATCCGATATACAGAAACAATATTTATTCTAATATGATCGTTAGTGAGGATCCTTCATTAAGAGGTCAGGGGATGGACATTTTTCTGAATAATGATTTTACAATGGATGTAATTGTGGACACGTTCACGGTACTAAACCCAAGCGATTATTATTGTAACCCTATCGGAAATTTTAATTTTGATATTTTAAATTCTGTCAATGGTAGTTTAATTAACGATGATGTATTTGTATCTCCTGATGGCGATAATAATAATAATGATGGACTTTCATCAGAGACTCCTTTTAAAACAATTGAATATGCTTTATCTAGGATTTACACAGACAGCATTAGCTCAAATACCATAAATCTAAAACCAGGTACTTATGGACCGAGTACCAATGGAGAGCAGTTTCCAATTATTTGGCCGAAATTTGTCAATCTATCAGGTTCTGGAAAAGAGCAGACTATCATAAGCGTAGAAAACTTATATAAAAGGGGAATTATATTTAATCATATCTCTGAGGTAGTCATTGATAGCCTAACATTTAAATATGGAGCAGGAGTTGAACTTCATAATTCCAGTGCTATTTTTAATGATGTTTCGTTCTCAAGTAATTTTTCATATAATGGCGGGGCTGTGCACTGTAATAATAACTCTTCTCCTGTATTTAATAATACTACCTTTGAAAATAATGTTTGTGAATTTGATGAAAACAATTCCTGGAATGATGATTCAGGACAAGGAGGGGCGGTATATGTAGGTCACGAATCAGCACCAAGTTTTAATTATTGTTTATTTATAAATAATCGCGCTGAAGGTTTTGGAGGAGCTGTCACTGTTGGCTATGGATCTCCAAGTTTTAATTATTGTTTATTTACTGAAAACATATCTGATGCTAGTGGTGCTTCAATATTTATTGGTAGTAGCCCATCAGACTCTATTCATATAAAAAATTCTACTTTCTATCATAATCAAAGCTTAGATAGCTCTGGTGCAAACATTGTTACAAATTGGACAGAGTTATT
>CAZYDX010000042.1:0-17201 GCA_964646455.1 uncultured bacterium
CTAATTCTCCCCACCCTGGTATCAATAATGATTTAGCCATCGGATGTATAGATGGCGAGCCAAATATTATACTGAAGTAAAAAATTATTATATAAATCGATTTTTGCATGAGATTACTGATATTATTAATGTAATAATAAAACTAATAATGGCAAATATATCTCCATATTTTGTGTAAATACTTCCACTATTTATAATATTTATTTTTTCCTGGAAAATTAATTTATTATTAAGGCCAACTTTCTTTTGAATTGTTCCATCAGGTCTTATGACTCCAGAGATACCGGTATTGGCTGACCTTAGCACAGGAATTCGGTTTTCTATAGCTCTTAACCTAGCTAATTCAAAATGTTGATACGGGCCATAAGAGTTACCTAACCAACCATCATTTGCTTGAATAATTAATAATTCTGATCCTCTATAAACAAATTCTCTAACAATCCTTGGGATACTTGATTCATAACAAATGATATCAGAGAAAGAAATATTCTTCCAATGAAATATCTTATAATCTTCTCCAGACTTAAAACTACCACGATCTATATTTATATTTAACCACGTAAGCGGATGAAAAATTTTAGGAAATAGATCATACTCAGCAAATGGCACCAAATGAATTTTTGAATAAAGCATATAATCACTCTTCGGCTTAAGTAACATTGCACTATTATAATAATTCTTAATCTTATCATCTATTTTCATATCAATGGTTCCCGTTAACAAGGGTATGTTGTATTTATCTACTGTTGTCTGCAACATTTTTCTTGTTTTATAATCTATTGTTAAATAAGACGGTAATGCGGTTTCAGGAAAAACAATTATATCAGGATTTAATTTTGCTGCCTCATGATGTAATGAATCCATCAAAGAGATTATTTGTTTTTTCTCATGCCATTTTATATTTGGATCTATGTTAGGTTGTACAATAACAACATCTAAATATTTGTATGGTTCATTCAAAGAATTTACCCGTGCCCACCCTGCTAAAGATATTCCAATTATTAATATTATAACCTTCAACAAACCATTCTTGATAAATACATCATTCTTTAATGAATTATAAATAATGACATTTATACTAATTACAATAAAAGAAACTCCATAAGTACCCGTTACCTCTAGCATCTGTAATAAATAAATATATTTCGATTGCGTAAGGGCAATATTTGCCCAAGGAAAACCTAAAGGTCCAAAACTACGAAACCATTCAATAGTAACTATTAAAAATGGGAAAAGAAGATTATTTATTGATTTTTTTTGGCTAGATGGAATAATTGAAACTATTATTCCCGCAATAGACCAGTATATTGATAAATACAAAACAGCCGCAATAAGGCTTCCAACTACAGTGATAACATCTGCTCCTGAATTTGACCCAATCCAATAAAATGCGGTAAGATTATATATTACACCAAAAATATAGCCATTAATTATATTTTTCTTTAAATCACCTTGAATAAAAACATTGAATAATGGTATAAATCCTACCCAAGCCAAAAAACCCAGATTAAACGGATGATACGCAATCCCAATAATGAACCCAGATATAATAACTTGGATCCATGGTTTTAGATTGAATAATTTTTTCAATTAGAGTTTTTGTCTAGATATTGCTGTAAAATAATTGCAGCTGCAGTTTTATCAATTTCGGGCTTATTATGTCCTGTTTTTATATTTTGTAACATAAGTGAATTTTTTGCACTTACCGAGCTAAGTCTCTCATCTTCATATATAATTGGCAAATCTAAAGAAGATAAAGATTTCTTAAATTTACGTACTATTTTGGTCTGAGCAGTATCTTCTCCTTTCATATTAATTGGAAGTCCAAGGACAAAATTTTTAATATCATTTTCGGTGACGATTTTCTTTATTTGAGTTATTAAATCATTCTCATTAATATAATTAAGAGTCTTAAAAGGTGATGCAATCAAATTTGATCTATCAGAAAGAGCCAATCCCACTCTTTTTTCTCCAAAATCTATCCCAAGAGATCTACCCATTTGATTAGATAGGTTTTTTAAGATGGTCTTTTAAAATTTTCCCTGGCTTAAAACGAGTTTTTTTATGTGCAGGAACAAATATTTCTTCATTGGTTTTTGGATTTCTAGCTTTTGGTTTTGCTTTTGTCGGCTTTGACTCTAAAACGCCAAAGTTTCTAACCTCAATCCTTACATAAGGCTTTTCCTCACATAATAGCTCTCTGATAACATTAAACACTTCATCGGTATAGACTAAAGACTTTCTCGTACTAATATCTAATCTATTTCCGAGTCGAGTCGCAATATCTCTTTTCGTATATGTTGTTATATGCATTTTATCTACTCACCCTTTCTACATTATCTACATGCTTAACATTTGATAATTTTTTTATTAATCTATCTAATTGACGCTTATTTTTTATTTGAACAATAAAATAAGCAGTCGCTACAGCACCATTAACTTTAATATCAACACTCGTAATATTTATATTCTGACCACCAATACATTCAGATAAATCTTTTAGTAGACCTTTATAATCCACGCCAATAATTTTCAATCTTGAATTGAAATTTGTATCTCGAGGTATATTCCAATCAACAGGAACTAATCTTTCCTCTTCTTTAGTAACCAGAGGTAAGCTATGACATTTTAATCTATGAACAGTAAGCCCTCTACCTCGAGTAACAAAACCAGTCACATCATCACCTGGTATAGGGCTACAGCATTTACCATATTTAATCATAAGATTATTTATGCCATCAAGAAGAATGCCATCTTTTGGACGAAGAACACTTTCTATTGCGTCACCTATTTTTTTATAGGTTGATTTATTCTGTTCATTCTTCTCAGGATTAATTTTTTTATGGATTTCCCGGAAAGTTAATTTCCCATGTCCTATTGATGATAAATAAGAATCTTCATCGCTGTATCCGAAACTAGAATATGATTCTAGATATATTTTTTTTTGACCATAGAGTTTCAATCTTCGAAGCGTTTTTAATAAAATTTCTTTACCTAATCTAATACTTTCATCCTTATCAGCATGATTCAAGTACTTATGAATGGCATTTCTAGCCTTACTTGTTACAACAAATTTTTGCCAGTTGATACTTGGTGTTTGCTTTTTACCAGTAATAATCTCGATAACATCTCCACTTTTTAGTTCTTCATTTAATGTTACTAGCTTATGATTAACTTTTGCACCTAGACAATGCATTCCAATCTGAGTATGAACCTGGAAAGCAAAATCAACAGGGGTTGAGCCAATGGGAAGTTGTATCAAATCACCAGTAGGAGTAAATACATAAATTTCCCCATCGAACAAATCAATTTTTAATAGATCCATAAACTCCTTCGGGTCACTAGATTCATCCTTTAATATTTCAATTAATTCTCTAAGCCATTTAATATCAGATCCAATGTCATTTGATTTTTTTTTACCCTCTTTATAAACCCAGTGTGATGCGATACCTATTTCTGCAATGTTATCCATTTTTTTAGTTCTAATTTGAATCTCTACCATTTTACCTTCAGTGCCAATTATTGTTGTGTGAATAGATTGGTATCCATTTGATTTTGGCGTCGCAATGAAATCTTTAAATCTTTCTTGGACCGGAGTATAAAGACTATGGACAACACCCAGCGCTGTGTAGCATTCTTCTATTTTGTTCACTATAATTCTGATTGCATAAATATCATAAATGTCTTCAAAAAATTTTCTTCTATCAACCATTTTCCCGTAAATAGAAAAATATGATTTGGACCTTCCAAATATTTCAGATTTAATATTGTATTTAATTAAACCTGATTCAATTGGGTCAATATAACTTTTTATTAATTTTTTTCTCTGCCTATTTGTTGTTTTTAATTTAGACTCAATAGAATCATAGTCATCTTTATTCAAAACTTTAAAAGTAAGGTCATCTAACTGAGATTTGACCGATGACATACCTAATCTATGCGCTAAAGGTGAATAGACATCTCTAGTCTCTATTGCAATACGCCGTTGTTTTATTTTTGGCAAATATTCTATTGTTTTCATATTATGCATTCTATCGGCAAACTTAATTATTATAACCCTTATATCTTTTGCAACAGATAGAAGCATTTTCATAAAATTCCCTGCTTGTTTTTCTTTTCGAGTACTAAATTCAATTCCACTAATTTTCGTAAGCCCATCCACCAAATTGGCTAAATCTCTATCAAACTCCTTTTCAAGATCATCCACAGTTATTGTTGTATCCTCGATAACGTCATGCAGTAATCCTGCCATAATTGTGGTATAGTCCATGTTCCACGATGCCAGAGTGTTAGCTACTTCAATACAATGGTTAAAATAAGGTTCACCTGAAAGTCTTTTTTGACCCTCATGGTATCTTTGACCATATTCATAAGCTTTCCAAAGAGTTTCTTTAATGGTATCTTCGTTTGTCTCAGGAGGTTTATACACCTGGTCATATAACTTCAAAAAAGGTTTGGGATAATCTCCAAACAATTGTGGAGCGAGTTTTGAAAGAGGGTTATCCATTAAAATGGTGCATCTGGATTATGAGCAAGGTTTTCAAATCGAGTATATCTATTTATATATGTTGCTTCTACAATACCAGTGGGACCATTACGTTGTTTAGCTATAATTATTTCTGCTTTTCCATCATCTTCATCATCTTGAGTGTATACCCAAGGTCTGAAAAGAAAAATTACCACATCCGCATCTTGTTCTATAGCTCCACTTTCTCTCAAATCTGAAAGCTGAGGTCTCTTAGACCCTGTTCGGGTTTCTACAGCTCTCGATAATTGTGATAGAGAAACTATTGGCACATCTAATTCTTTAGCTAGAGCCTTCATGGATCTCGATATTGTTGCGATTTCTTGTTGACGACTCTCTAAACCCTTGGGACCCTGCATTAATTGTAGATAATCAACGATTATCATATCAGCATCTACATCATTTTTCAACCTTCTAGCCTTAGCCCTGAGCTCTAAAATACTTAGAGCTGGAGTATCATCAAGGTATATGTCGGCATTCGATAATGGACCGACCGCTAAGCTTAAATTTTTATATTGCGATTTAGGTAAATTACCTGATCTTACCAAGTTACTATCAACACGTGCCTCAGCGCACAGTAAACGCATCGCAAGTTGATTATTTGCCATTTCAAGGCTAAAAAAACCTATTTTTTTATTTGAGTCAATCGCGGCATTTCTCATCATGTTTAATGCAAAAGAAGTTTTTCCCATTCCTGGCCTGCCAGCAATAATTATTAAATCTCCCTTTTGGAATCCGGTTGTTTTTACATCTAGATCATTAAACCCAGATGGCACACCGATTACTGACCCTTTATGAGAAGCTATTCTGTCAATATCTTCAAATGTAGTATGAAGAATAGGATCAATTTTTTCAAAACCTTTTTGTAATCTTTCCTGAGTAATCCCAAAAATAGATTTTTGGACAGACTCTAATATATCATCAACCTCTTGACTATCATCATATGCCTCTTTTGATATATCATTAGATAAATAGATTAGAGCTCTTAATATTGACTTTTCAATAACAATTTTAATATAACGTTCGATGTGAGCTGTAGTTGGAACAACCTCAATTAATCCACTTATATAGTATGCGCCTCCAACTTTGTCTAAATCTTTACTTTTTGTCAAGGCATCCACAACTGAAACTGTATCAATAGGCTCATTTTCTTTATCAAGTTTGGCCATCGCAGAAAAAATTAATGAATGCGCACTTTTATAAAAATGTTCTGACGAAAGTTTTTTTTCAAAAGCTTTATTTACTGCACTTTTATCTGATAACATTGATCCAAGTACAGCCTGTTCTGCTTCATCGGAATGTGGTTGCACATTTAATATTTTATTTTTTTCTTGAGACATAGGTATTAAGTATTTAGGAAATCACGAATGTATTTAAAGTCTTCCCAAGTATCTTTTTTTAGTGATGGATTTCTTAATAAGGCAGCCGGGTGATATGTTACTCTTAATGGAATAGAATAAAAATCATGTGTTTTATTCCTCATTTCTTTGAGCATAATATCTTTTTTTATTAGTGTTTTCCCAGCTACTTTGCCAAGAGCCAAAATAATTTTAGGTTTTATTATATTAATCTGTTGAATCAAATAAGGAGAACATTCTTCAACCTCTGATGGCAACGGGTCTCTATTATCAGGTGGTCTACATTTTACAATATTAGTAATAAAAACTCTGTCTCTCCTATTGTAACCTATGGCTTTTAATATTTTATCTAGAAGTTTTCCCGCTCTACCAACAAATGGTACCCCTTGAAGATCTTCTCTCTCTCCAGGTCCCTCACCAATTAATAATAAATCAGCATTAGGATCACCAGATCCAAAAACAAACTTATTTCGTGAATTTCTGAGTTTACATTGGCAGCAGTTTTCTATCGATGATTTATAATTTTGTAATATTTTATCAGGTGAATTTGAATCCGCTAGTATGTTATTCTGTTTTGGATATCCACTAGAATAAATTTCTTTGCCAAATAACTCTATATGTTGATTTAAAAACTTTTTAGTAGCAGAAATATCCATGCAGTTAAGATATCTTTTCTTTTTTCCTCCACTTTACATCACCATCAATAAATTGATTTACAGCGACGCTCGTGGTTTTTTCCATTTCCACGTAGTCTTCTGGAGATTTTTCTTGAACCTCATCAAAGACACCATAGTCTTCTTCTTCAGCATCTTTTATCGACGCTTGAACAATCCGTTCATCGAGAACTCGTTTAGCTTGACCTGACATTATACAAACAGCTTCATAGATATTATCAACTTTTTCTTCTATACTCCTTAGGGGAATAGTTTTAATTGCCATTATTTATTTCCTTTTGTTAATTCACTTATTATCATGATAAAATCATTTATTGCAACTTGAATATTATCATTAATTAAGAGAGTATCAAATCTATCTTTGTAATCCATTTCTTTATTAAATCTCTCTAATCTTTTTTCAATACTTTTATTTGTCTCACTACCTCTTTTAATCAACCTTTCTCTTAAGTCGTCAACACTTGGAGGCACTATAAAAATAGAATGAGAATGCTCTGGATATAATTTCCGGATGGACATAGTCCCATTAACATCTAATTCAAGCAATACTATTTTCTTATTTAATATTGCTTCATCTAATTCTGATTTAATAGTTCCATAATACTGGCCATGCACATTCTCCCACTCAGCAAATTCTTCATTATCTTTTAAAGATATAAACTCTTTCTGAGTTATAAAATTATAATCTTCTCCATTAACTTCATTTGGTCTAGGATTACGTGTTGTATAAGAGACAGACCAAACTAGTTCATGCTTTTCTTCTCTAACATGCTTACATAATGTGGTCTTTCCAGATCCTGATGGCGCAGATACACAAATTAAATTTTTCATTATAATATATTTTGTACCTGCTCTCTAATTTTTTCAATCTCGTTTTTCACCTCTACAATCATACCTGTGACCTCATGTAGGGGACTTTTTGACCCAATAGTATTTACCTCTCGATTAAGTTCTTGTATCAAAAAACTGAGTCTTTTCCCGACTGGTTCATCATATTTTAAATAATCAATAAACGTCTCTACGTGGATATTTGATCTAATAATCTCTTCTGTTATATCTGAACGCTCTAATAAATATGCTATTTCTTGCATTAACCTATTATTATCTATTATTCCTTGATCAGTAATAGATTTTATTTTTTCAGTTAATTCTTGAGCCTTCTTTTTCGGCATTTTAGAGGATAACCTTTTTATGCTTCCTATATCTGTTTTAATTGCTCTTATCCTAGTTAGAAGGTCCTTTTTTATTTTTTTTCCTTCAGTTAGTCTCATTTTATTTAACTGTTTTAAAGCATTGTCAACAGTATTCAATAATTTTTCATCATTATTAATATCAACATCAACATATGTAAGTATATCATTCGTATTAAGGATATCACTTAAGTTTATTTTTTCGCCATATTTTTTATTTACATCTTTTACAATATTCTGTATAGTGTGAAATCGATCCCTATTAAATGTTAATATTTGACCATCCCTCATCTTATCTATATCAATATTGATTTTTATGTTACCTCTTTTTAGACTAGCTGAAACGAGAGCCTTAACCTTCTGTTCTATTGCTGGGTTAAGATTTATACCTATAAACTTTATATCAAGATAACGTGAGTTTAATGATTTGATTTCAACATTAATCTTATCGCCATCCCCCTTTGTTGCTCCACGGCCATATCCTGTCATACTTTTTATCATATATTCCTATAAATTGGGATTCGATATTACAAAATCAAAAACAATAAATTAATCAACTTAATTAATTATTTTTTCTTTTATCCAATCAGAAGATAATCCGACTGTAATTAAGTGGTTATTATCTAACCCTTTAATTGAGTTATCAATGATAAATGCATAATCAATTGAAATATTTTCCAATATAATCCCCAAACCTGTAGATAGAGAACCTGATTGAAATAAACCAAGCCTGAAAAATATTTTTCTTTTATAAATTGCTTCCATAGCTCCAAATAAATCAACTGGTATAGCATTAAAAAGCAGTTTTGAATCAATTGTTCTATCCATAATAAGAAAATTAGTTTTGTAAATAGGATTTAACTCAATATTATACTTTTTCAAACGAATTAAATGGTGTAATCCAACTGATAGAGAACCAGGAGAAAGCTCAATATTTCCATTATCCCAGATAATTCCAGAAGATGGAGAATTATTTAGGACAATACCTAGATTGGTATTATTAAAGGATCTATAAGCTCCAATATTAATTCCAGCGCCAAGTCCATAATGATAGTCAATAGTATGAAATAATAATTTTACACCTAGCCCTATTTGCCAATTGCGATAAGGCCTACTAATCGCACCATATAAACCTAATTGATTTTGACTAAAATAACCGATTTTATTAACATCAAGCCTTTCTCCTTCATCAAGAATACCATTTCCTTCACCAGCATCAAAGGTCCCAAATACGCCATCACTACCCCAGTCTAATAAAACGTTACGAGTATCAGGTATATTGCTTATACCTTCATATAACAAAGAAATACTGATCCAATTACTATCAGCTATACTTTTATTAAATCCAATGAATTCACTGTTAATCATACCCGCAATTCTAGATTGGTGCGTAATTCCAATCTTGTTATTATAAATATTTGAAAGTGCAGGATTAAGCAAAGGTGCACCCGTTACTGCTATTGGATACGCTATACTAGCGTTAGCTAATGAACTGGTTCTTGAATCAGTTATTCTATCAAATAACTCCCACCCATAACTAACAAAACTTACTTCGGAATACAGTTTTGCTGAACTGAACAATAATAGACTAATTACTATATTTTTTTTTGATATCATTTAGAATTTTTAATGCCTCAATAGGTGTGATATCGTCTATACTTAAATTTTGGATTTCATCAATCAATAAATTTAAATCATTATTTATTTTAACATCTATTATAGGCTTATTATCGGTTAAAGTTTCAATTAGTTCATCATTATTTTCAAATTTTTGTGTCAATATTTCTTTTGCACGCGTAATGATTGAGTTTGGCAGTCCCGCCATTTTTGCAACCTGAATACCATAACTTTTATCTCCTGAGCCTTCAACAATTTTTCTTAAAAATACAATTTGGTCATTATACTCTCTAACCTCAACATGAAAATTCTTTAGTCGATCCAGTTTATTTTCAAGAATAGATAGCTCATGATAGTGTGTCGCAAATAGTGTGCGTGCTGAAATATTCTCAGTATCATGTAAGTGCTCAACAATAGCCCATGCAATAGAAAGTCCGTCAAATGTTGCTGTCCCTCTGCCAACCTCATCAAATAAAATAAGACTACTATTTGAAGCATTGTTTAAAATATTTGCCGCTTCATTCATTTCAACCAAAAAGGTACTTTCTCCACCAGCAAGATTATCACTCGCACCGACTCTAGTAAACAATCTGTCGACTAATCCTATTTTTGCTGATTTAGCAGGTACAAAACTGCCAATCTGCGCTAAGAGGACTATAATTCCTGTTTGTCTTAAAAAAGTTGATTTTCCCGCCATATTAGGACCAGTGATTAAATGAATCTGACTTTTTTGAATATCCATATTTAAGTCATTGGGTATAAATTTTTCTGTAGCTGGTAATAAATCTTCTATTACAGGATGTCTCCCGCTTATTATTTCTAATGTAGAATTTTTATCTAAAGAAGGTCTTATATAATTTTTTGATAAAGCTAAATATGAAAAACTCGATAACACATCTATTTCATTTATTATTCTTGCGTTATTTTGAATATGTAGAGTTTGTTTAGTAACTACATCAATAAGATTTTGGAAAAGATTGTTCTCTATATCAAAAATACGGCTTTCAGCGTTTAATACTTTTTCCTCATATACCTTTAGTGACTCTGTAACATAACGTTCAGAGTTCACTAGAGTCTGTTTTCTTATATATGACTCAGGAACCTTATCTTGGTGTGTCTTTGTTATTTCAATATAGTAACCAAAAACCTTATTAAATCCAACCTTTAGACTTGGAATACTGAACTTTTCTCTTTCATTATTTTGAAAAGCGTTTATCCACTCTCTACCATTGTTCAATATATCACGATGTTCATCTAATTCTTTATTTACACCAGTTTTTATTACGTTACCCTTCTTAATTGTAACTGGACAATCTTCATTTATATTATTATTAATATGTTTTTTCAAATTTTTTAGATCAGAGTAACTATCTCTTAATTCATTTAATTGTTTAAATGGACCAATATCATTCATGCAATTTTCATATATATCAAAAGTATAGGACAGGCCAATAAGATCTCTTGGTGAAGCAATTCTCTTGTTTATCTTAGTAATTATTCTCTCAACATCAACTGCCTGTTTAAGATTATTTCTTAAACTACTCAAAATTGATTTCTCTTTTAACATTACCTCGACAATATCTAAACGATTTTCTAATTCTTTTTTATCTGTTATTGGCCTATGTAACCACTTTTTTAATAATCTACCACCACCAGCTGTGATTGTATAATCTATAGTATCAATTAGTGTTCCATGGGTACCCTGAGTAGATAATGATTTAAAAATCTCTAAATTTTTAATTGTAAAACCATCAAGGCCCATAAATCCTTCGTTTTGAATTGGAGTTAATTTGGTCAATTGGTTTACACTAGAGTTTAAATTATTTTTTAGATGATATAATAATACGCCAGCAGAAATTATGCCCACATTGAAATGATCACATCCAAAGCCCTTAAGTGATTTGACTTTAAAATGCTCAATAAGAGTGCGGTATGACTGATCATAGTTGTAGAGCCAGTCTTCTATAGAGGTAACAAATGGCCTTAGTTTTTGATACCAGCTTTCAGTACTATAGACTGTAGATTTTGAGATAACTACTTCGCTTGGAAAATATTTTGTTAGATTTTCAGAAATATCTACATGTGCACACTCACCAGTAAAGAACTCACCAGTAGAACTATCGATAATAGATATACCTGCTAAATCTTTATTAATAACAATTGAAGCTATATAATTATTGTTCTTCTGGCTTAATACCTGGTCAGATGTAATCGTACCAGGGCTTATAACTTCTATAACCTCGCGTTTAACAATGCCTTTCACCAATTTAGGGTCTTCAACCTGCTCACAAATTGCAACTTTATATCCGGCCGTTACTAACTTTGGTAAATAATTATCTAAAGAATGATACGGAAAGCCTGCTAGATCCACATCAGATGCCTTCCCATTGGCTCTCTTTGTTAAAACAATACCTAATAATTTTGAAGTAATTACCGCATCTTCCCCAAATGTTTCATAAAAATCACCCATCCGAAAAAGCAATATAGAATCTGGATAGCTAGACTTTATCTCACCGTATTGTTTCATTAGTGGTGTAGTAGACTTATTTGACAAAAAGAGACTCCCCTGCTTTCCTATTATTGCCTTCTCTCCTTGTAATATTACCATTGTCAAAAAATTCTAAAATAGGAATAGCATTCTTTCTAGTAAGATTAGATAAATTTTTGAATTCTGCTATAGACAGTGTCTTAGATTTTTCGAAATGTTTACGGATAGATGTTAACAACCTATTAAAAGTATTGTCATTCATTACCAAACTATCATTAATCTGTATTATTATGCCCTGATTATTTAATAAATATATAATTTCTTTTACCTTTTTAGGGTTCATTCTAGAGAGAGAAATAATTTCTTTAATTGATATAGTCTCTGAATCTGCATTTTTTATCATATCAGTTATGTTTTTCAAATCTAATTTTATTTTTTTACTAATATTTATAGATTGACTTACTAATGTGACTTTTCCTGATTCGAGCAATATATCATTTGACTTAGTTAGACTTTCTATAATAAACCTTCCCCATTTATCTGAGACATCAAGCGACTGTACTATATTATTAATTTCTACATAATTATGAAAAGAATCCTCACCGCATTTTTCTTTTATATATGACAGTATTTGTTTTTTCCAATATGAGAGGCTATTATCAAAGTACACAAGACCCTCGTCCTCAGTGACTTTGGCATCTAACAATTTCAAATTCTCATTCATTTCATTTTCAGAAATAAAATATTTTTTACTCCATTCTTCTACAGTTTTTGGAAAGCGAGCAAAATTTGAAATCATAAATCTTAGTCTTTCAAAAGTATCTCTAGGGCATTTATCTATGAATTCTTTATTATCTAAAAAATCTATATCCAGAACTACACCGCTAGCAATAGTTTCCATTGGTGAATATGAACGCACAACAAACAAATCATTTAACGTTACGCCAACAGGTCGCTCAAAAAAGAATATAACATTACCCGTTTCGTTCTTATCTAGTTTTTTTCTATAAAATTTTACCCTTGCTAGTATTTCAGCCGTACCAATATGGATTCTTACTCTTTGGCTGTTTTTCAAAGACCAAGATGTATATGGAGACATAGATAAGTTTGCTAATAATTTATTAGTAATCGATATCAACCCTGGACTAGAAATCGTAGTACCTCTATTTAAAACCTTGATATCGATATTAGTTAAATTTAGTGCTGCTCTATCACCACTATTAACTTCTTGGACATCACCACCATGAGTTTGTATTCCCCTGACTTGAGCGATTAGTTTTTCGGGTAATATTTCTATTTTATTACCGATAGCTATTCTACCACTTTTGACAGTACCAGTTACTACTGGCCCATAGCCTTTTTTACTAAAAACTCTGTCAACATGCATTTTAAAATATTCTGACCCCTGTTTAAACTTTATAGTTTTTGCCAAGGATATAATAGTTTGTTTTAAATTGTTAATTCCTTTCCCAGACAGGTTATCAACTTTTAATATTGGTCCATCTTCAAATATTGTATTCGCTTCGATTTCCTTAACCTCCGATACAATTAAGTCGGACCACTCATCATCAACTAAATCAACTTTTGTTATTACTGTAATACCATTATCAATAGATAAGCTATTAAGTATATGAAGATGCTCAACTGTTTGTGGCATAATACCATCGTCCGCTGCAATTACTAAAAGCGCTATATGTACTGTAGAAGCACCAGCAACCATATTCCTTATAAATTTTTGATGACCAGGTACATCTACTATTGTAATATTCTCATTTAAATATGCGAAACCCAAGTCTATAGTGATACCTCTCTGCTTCTCTTGCACAAGAGTATCCGTATTAGTTCCAGTTAATGCTTTAACAAGTGCTGTCTTTCCATGGTCGATATGACCTGCAGTACCTATGACCACTTGCTGCATATCTAAATATTATTAATCGCTTTTATTATTTTTGATACTTGGGATGGTAAAATGGCCTTTAAATCGATAAAAAAGGAATCTTTTTGGATATAGCCAATAATTGGAACTTTACCTTTTTTAAATAATAATGATAACTTATTAGCACTGAAAACTGATGAGCTAAACTTAAGAGCAACACTCTCAATATTCTTTTCAGGGAGTGAGCCACTACCTGCTTCAACTAGAGAATTCTCGATAGATAAGCCAAGCATTTTTATTTTTTTTGATGGAATATTATTTAAGATGCTTTTACCCATTTTGTCTAAATCCTCTCTTGTACTTGTTAATAAGCTAAGAGTTAGATTTAAATTAGAAAAACCATGCCTTCTGTAACTCCTAACGATTTGATCAAGCATCACAATTGTGATTTTATCGCAACGAACTGTACGATAAATAGAATTTGATTTTATTATATTAATTATTTTCCTTGAAGCTAGGATTATTCCTGATTGCGGACCTCCTAACATTTTATCACCTGAAAAAAGTATTATATCCGGTCCTTTACTTACAACATCACTAATCGGAAGCTCAGTGGGAATCCCAAATTTATCTAAAGGTAAAAATGTTCCACTGCCTAGATCAGCAAGCACCGGTATATTATGCTTCTTACCAAGATTTACAATCTCCTCTAGCGGCACTTCTTTTGTATATCCTTTTACAATATAGTTACTTGTATGAACCCAAATTAATAGCTTTGTCTTATCTGATATTGCTTTTTCATAATCATCTATATGTGTACGGTTAGTTGCACCAACTTCCTTTAGAATGGCACCGCTTTTATTTATGATCTCTGAAATTCTAAAAGATCCGCCAATTTCAACAATTTGCCCTCTGGAACAAAGCACCTCAGAACCATCTGCAAAAGAATTAATCGTTAATAATACTGCGGCAGCATTGTTATTTACAACTAAGGAGCTATCAGCATCACAAATCGATGCAATTTGTTCATTAATATGTGACTGCCTATCTCCTCGTTCATCAACTAATAAATCATACTCCAGATTAATATAACCATCTAATTTATCTGCTATATTTCTAAGATGGTTCCCATTAAAAGGAGCTCTTCCAAATCCTGTATGCAGGACAATACCAGTACCATTAATAATATTTACTAATGAAGAAGAAACCTTATCGCCAACCTTAGCGATAATAATATCAATAATCTCATCTTTATTTATACTTAAATCTTCTGATATGATTTGATCTCTAAACAATTCTAGCTCCTTATTAATCAATAATTTTAAATAATTTTCATGAATATTCAATCGCCTTGTAACTTTTTTCATAATAAGGCTAACTGATGGCAATGATTTTAATTTGGACATAATCTATATATAAACAAAAACCCCTGAGATAGGAAATTATTCCAATCAGGGGCTAAAGCGTATTAAAAATACTATTATTAAAACGTTATTGTTAACGTTTTTCTTTAATTCTAGTTCCTTTACTCCCTGATATATCTCTAAGATAATTAAGTTTAGCTCTTCTAACTTTTCCTTTCCTTTTTACATTTATCTTAGATATCATAGGGGAATGCAATGGGAAAATTCGTTCAACACCTATACCATTAGATATTTTTCTTACTGTAAAAGTCGCGTCAAGACTATTCCCGGCTCTTCTCCCGATAACAACACCTTCAAAATTCTGAACTCTCTCTTTATTACCTTCACGAACTAAAACACTGACAATTAATGTGTCCCCTGTACCAAATTCAGGTAAATCTTTGTTCAAATATTCTTTTGTAGCCTCATGTATCTTATTCATGATTTATCTCCAACTGTTTAATTGATTTATTATATTTTTTCCATAAATCAGGACGCTTTTGTCTCGTAACATCCTCTGATTTAATTTTTCGCCATGAACTGATTTTTTCATGATGCCCACCAAGAAGAACCTCAGGAACAGATACTCCATTTACAACTCTGGGTTTTGTATAATGAGGATGATCTAAAAGATTGCTAGAGAATGAATCACTTAATGCTGAATCAATATTATTCATCGTACCAGGATGCAAACGAAGCACACTATCAATCATAACCATTGCTCCCAATTCTCCATTAGAAATAACATAATCACCTAAAGAATATTCATGAGTTACATATTTATCAATAACTCTTTGATCAATTCCCTTATATCTACCGCAGATAAATATTAGATTTTCATCTTTTGTATTTTCTATTACATGTTCATGACTCCAAATCTTACCTTGTGGAGTAGGATATATAACCTTTGTATCATCAATGCAAGTATCTAATGTCGAAAACGCACTGTCAATTGCTTTTATTAATGGCTCTGCCATCAAGACCATACCAGATCCTCCACCGAAAGGGGTATCATCAATCTGGCGATAACTCCCAATCGCAAAATCTCTAATATCAATAATATTAAATAATACAGTTTTATTAACAATAGCTTGCTTTAAAATAGTATTATCTAAATATGATTGAACAAGTTCTGGCGCAGATGTTATTACGGCAATTTTCATTAGTCAATTAACCCATCTATACTAGAAATTATGATTTCTTTATTTTTGTGGTTTAACGAAAGAACAATTTCTGGAACAATTGGAATCAATAGTTCTTTATTGCCATTATAGACTACATAAACATCATTAGCTGGTAACCACATTACATCTTTCAAAACACCTACGTCGATACCAACATCAGTTACCACCTTAAAACCAATAAGATTACTACCAATAAGATTGATCTCATCATCATTATTTGTAGCCACATATATAGTTTTACCTATAATATTTTTTGCTTTATTATGCGAATCGATACCTTCAAACTTAAATCTCATTCTTTTACCATTTCCAATCGTCTTCTCCAATTTAAGATTTACCATATTATCATATGATGTACCTATTTGTAACGATTTTTTCAAAATATAATCAATACTGTATCTAGAAAAAGGTTTAAGTCGAACTTCACCATTAAAACCAGATGTAGTAGTGATTTCCGCAATAGGATGATGCTGGTTTGACATTATAATCTAATCGATAACATCTAATCGAGCTCTTTTGCCACCTTGTTTAGCATTAACTGCAAAGACAATTGTACGAAGAGCAGAAATATTGCGACCATGTTTTCCAATTACTTTTCCATAGTCACCTTCACCAACTGTCAATTCATAAATGATACGCTGCTCTGTTTCAACAATATTAACTTTTACCTCATCAGGCTTGTCAACAAGTAGTTTAACAGCTATTTCTATAAACTCTAACATAACATACTCCTTTTCTTACTCTTCTTCTCCAGCATCATCACTGGGCTCTTCTTCAGCTGGTTTATCCACTTCTGCCTCTGGCGAAGCTTCCAGCTCATCACCACCAGCATCTTCAGCTGGTTTATCCACTTCTGCCTCTGGCGAAGCTTCCAGCTCATCACCAC